>CAYOEE010000001.1:0-11454 GCA_964402935.1 uncultured Alistipes sp.
CCAAGTTAATGGCACGATTGAAAGAGATCAGCAAACGTGCCGCAATGCTCTAAAACAATGCTCCTCGATCGAAACTGATCGAGGAGCGTTTGTTTTTAAGAGGAGACAGAGAAGGCGAGTAAGGGTAACTAAAGGCGATTAAGGCGTAAACGTACTAAGGAGAATAAAGGTTACTTTAGCCTCATCGAGCGCTTAAGTCGCCTATATTTTATGATCAATTTCGACCAATTCATCGACACTTTTGGTGAATTGGTAATCAAAAACGCTCGGTTAATTATTGAACTACGATTTAACTCAAATTTCATAATCTTCGGCGAGTTTCACCCGAAAAAGTTAATTTTTTGTACAAAAGTTTTGGAAAATGGCAAAAAGTGTCTATATTTGTTCCTATAATTGAACAGAAAATACAACTATTTAGCTACAAATTGATCAAAATTGGACTATTAGACACCAATTCACCAATCCATAAAATTAAGTAGTATGAAAAAATGTGTTATTGCGGTTCTTGTAGCCATGGTGGCTATGACCGTGAGCTGCTCCAAAGAGGCAATCGAGGGTGGTAGCTCAATCAAGAAAAATGTGATCATGGCTACGGTTGACGAGCCTGATATGGATGAAGCAACCCGAGTATCGGTTGAAGACGCAACGTTGGCCGGTGGTTCTTTCGCCTATTGGTGGCAAAAGGGCGACGAAATCGGCGTATATACTGATGCCGGTGAGAATAATGTAAAGTACACCAGCACTACGGAGGAAGATACGAAAACTGTTTATTTCGCATCCGACCAAACCGTAAGCGGCACTCCGACCTACGCTTACTACCCTTATAACGCTAACGCAGGTGACGACTACACTGCTGTTAAAGCGACATTTGCTTCGGTACAAACCATCAACTCGTCGCTCAACAATGTTCCGGGTATCACGCGCTACGGTTACCATAAATCGACCAGCGATGGTGTTTCATCGTTCGGCTTTAAGCATGTACTCTCAAATGTCCGCATAGCTCTCGATGCAACTGACACGAAGATGGCCGGTTGCCGTGTGAAGAGTGTAACGATGAAGGTTGTTCGTAACTTCTACAATGCAATTCCCGTATGCGGCGATTTCACCTTTAATGCCGAAACCGGCGTCTTTACGCAAGGTAGCAATACCTCGAACGAAATCACCTATGAGTTTGAGAGTTATCCTACTATGGAGAACACGCTGACCTTTGTGACCTCGTTGTTCCCCAACATCAAGAAAAACGACCGTATTTACTTTACTGTTACGGGTGTAGGTTATACCGCCACGTTCTATGTTGTTTCGTCAATTACGCTGGCTTCAAACTATGCTTATAGCCTTTCGCTTCCCTTCAGCAGCTGCAAATTGTTGCGCATAAAGACAAACGACATCGAATATATCGAGCCGGAGGAGCCGACCGATCCCGAGGAGCCTGAAGTTCCGACCGAGCCGGTAGAGCCCGAGGAGCCGGAAACGCCGACTGAGCCTGAAACACCAGAGACACCGACCGAGCCGACCGTAACGACGGGTACGTTCACTGCTGCAACGTATAATGTAGATGGTCTGCCGAGCAAAATTTCGTTCATTTCGATCAATAGCGATGGTCCGGGCTCGGATGGCACAACCTCGATCAGCTCGAAAATTGCTGAGCAGAACTGGGATTTCGTAGGCTTCTCTGAGGACTTCAACTACAACACCGAGCTTATGAGTTCGCTTTCGTCGGCATTCAAGTTTGGTACGCACCGAGGTACAGTTTCGGCGTCGAATCTTTTGAGCCGTGCCGACACGGATGGTCTGCAGTTCGCCACACGCAACGCAACGTGTAGTTACCTTAGCGAGAGCTGGACGCAGTTCGTCAACGAGTATGGCGGGCTTACCTCGGGTGCCAATACCTGTATCAAGAAGGGTATCCGCCACTATCCCGTACAGTTGGCTGATGGTGTAGTTGTCGACGTGATTATTACCCACATGAACACCTATTCGGATTCAAGCTCGAGCTTCATCAATGCTCAGCACGCTCAGCTGACCGAGATTGCCGAGTACATCAACACGACGATGGCTGCCAACAACCGTCCGATTATCTTCATGGGCGACACGAACTGCCGTTACACGCGTCACGACTTTGCAACTTACTTCTGGGGCAAACTCTCGAGTGATTTGACCTATGCAGATCCTTGGGTAGAGTTCCAGTGGGCAGGTGTTTACCCGACCTACGGGTCGAAGTCGCTCATGGTAAGCGATGCAACGGGCACCAACTCGGAGACCGACATCATCTGCTCGACGACCCAAAATGGTGAGGTTGTTGACAAGGTGATCTACATCAACAAGGCGTCGAACGCCGTACAGATCAAGGCTGACAGCTACCTGCGCGACTACGACAACTTCAACGGCCTGGCTGACCACATGCCGATCGTTGTAAACTTCACTTGGACCAAGACGGTAACGGAGTAAAGTAATCCAAGACCAACTCTTTCAGCCCTGCAATTCGTTGCAGGGCTTTTTTTTTATGGATTCAGGGAAAGATTCAGGCCGTTCGTCGGTCGAATATGACCATTCGGCAGAAAAATGGGGTTGCGGGGTGAAAGAGCGTCGAAAATTCGCTATCTTTGTATAGAGGGAGTGTGGCCAATGCGAAACGCCCCCGAGGACACGAAACAAACTAACAAAAACGATAAAACCATGACCGTAAAATTCAGACTGGAGTACGCGACCGTTTACGGCGAGGAGCTGATGCTCGTCATCGACGGAGCACGACCCAAAATGGAGCCGATGCACTACATCGGAGCCAACCTTTGGGAGTGCACGCACAAAACCGCCGCAACAACCCGCACGATCCGCTACCACTACGAGTTGCACCGCAACGGAGAGGCGATCCGCAAGGAGTGGGGCCAAGGCCACACGCTCACCACGGAGAAGGGAGCTTCGGCCGTAGCGCTCTACGACCGCTGGCACGATATGCCCGCCGACCGTTCGTTCCGCTCGTCGATGTTCACCGAGGGCGTCTTTGCCCGCCCGAAACGCAAAAAGAGCGCGCCGATTGCAGCCGACGAGGTGGTGATCCGTGCCGAAGTGCCCGTGGTACGCTCGACGCAGCAGGTAGTCTTGGTAGGCGACCTGAAATCGCTCGGCGAGTGGGACGTAAAGAAGGGTGTGATGATGAGCGATGCCGAAGCCCCCGTATGGACGGCCACGCTCAAGCGCGAGAAGCTCCGCAGCCCCTTTATGTACAAATTTGTCATCGTCGATACCGCCTCGGGAGAGACCGTAGCGTGGGAGGAGGGGGAGAACAACTTTTTCCACCAGCCGCTGCGCGAGGGGGAGACGGTGGTGATTGATTCGCTGCGCCCCCGCTTCAAGCTCGCTCCGTGGCGCGGTGCGGGTGTAGCCATTCCGGTCTTCGCACTCCGCTCGAACGACAGCTTCGGCGTGGGCGAGTTCAACGACCTGAAGCTGATGGTGGACTGGGCCGCCTCGACGGGTCAGTCGATTATCCAGATTCTGCCCGTGAACGACACGACGATGACCGGCACCTGGCAGGACTCCTACCCCTACAACGCCAACTCGACCTTCGCACTCCATCCGCAGTTCCTGCACATTCCCGATGTAGGTACGCTGAAAGACAAAAAGGCACTGGCGCGTTTCGAGCAGCTGGGCCGCGAGCTGAACGCCCTGCCCCAGATCGACTACGAGAAGGTTAATAACACGAAAAACGAGTATCTACGCGCGCTCTATCAGCAGGAGGGCAAGAAATGCTTCGCCTCGAAAGAGTTCAAGACATTCATGGCCTCGAACGAGCATTGGTTGCGCCCCTATGCCGTCTTCTGCGCCCTGCGCGATGCCTACTCGACGCCCGACTTCAACGAGTGGGGCAAGTGGAGCAAATATAGCCCTGCGAAGGCCGCGAAGTACGAGGCCGAGCATCCGGAGGAGGTGGCCTACAACCACTTCGTGCAGTTCCACCTCGATCGTCAGCTTCGCAAGGTGCGCGACTACGCCCACTCGCGCGGTGTGGTGCTGAAGGGTGATATTCCGATCGGCATTTCGCGCACGAGCGTCGATGCGTGGGTCTATCCCGAACTCTTCAACATGGACTCCTCGGCGGGTGCTCCGCCCGATGATTTCTCGGTGATGGGTCAGAATTGGGGTTTCCCGACCTACAACTGGCAGAAGATGGCCGAGGATGGCTTTGCCTGGTGGAAGGCTCGCTTCGTGAAGATGGCCGAGTATTTCGATGCCTACCGCATCGACCACATCCTGGGCTTCTTCCGCATCTGGGAGATTCCGCTCGAGGCTGTCAATGCCCTCTTGGGACGCTTCAACCCGGCCCTGCCGATGTCGGAGGAGGAGATTCGCTCGTATGGCTTCAACTTCAACAAGGAGTGGCACACGGCATCGATTACGCTGACCGACAACGTGCTCTTCATCGAGGACAAGTACAAGACCGGCCACTACCACCCGCGTATTTCGGCCCATTCGACGGCTGCCTACGGGGAGCTTCCGCAGGATCAGAAGGAGGCCTACAACCGCCTCTACAACGACTTCTTCTACCACCGCCACAACGACTTCTGGTACGCCGAGGCGATGCGCAAGCTCCCGCCCCTGATCGAAGCTACGGGTATGCTCGTGTGCGGTGAGGACCTCGGTATGATCCCCCACTGCGTGCCGGCTGTGATGGAGGGTGAGCGGATTCTCTCGCTTGAGATTCAGCGTATGCCCAAAGACCCGACCGTGGAGTTCGCTGTGACGGAGCAATATCCCTACCTTTCGGTTTGCACCACCTCGACGCACGACATGAACCCCGTGCGCGCCTGGTGGGAGGAGGATCGCGCCCTCTCGCAGCGCTTCTACAACCAGGTCCTTGGCGCCTGGGGCGAGGCTCCCTACTTCTGCGAGCCGTGGATCTGCGAGCTGGTCGTAGAGCGTCACCTCAAATCGCCCGCCATGCTGACCATTCTGCCGTGGCAGGATTGGGTGGCTATGGACGGCAAACTGCGCCGCGAGAACCCCAACGAGGAGCGTATCAACGTGCCGGCCAACTCGCGCCACTACTGGCGTTACCGCATGCACATGACCTTGGAGGAGCTGCTCGCCGCCGACGAGATGAACGCGATGATCCGTCGCAAGATCGCCGAAAGCGGACGATAGAAAGTTGAAAGTTGAAAGTTAAAAGTTAAAAGTTGAAAGTTGAAATCGCGGGTTACAAGACTGTAACCCGCGCTTTTATTTATCGAAAGGCTATTTACCGCAATTTATTCCGCACGAAGTATCCGTGCGTGTGGAGGAAATAGGTGGCGACAGCGACGGCATTGGCCGCTGCAGCCGTCCAGAAGGCGGCATGGTAGCCGTGATGCTCGGCAATCGAGCCGCCGAGGATGATACCGATACCGATGCCGATATCCCACGAAACGAGGAACGTGGAGTTGGCCGTACCGCGCTGATCGTTCGAGGCGAGGTTCAGGAACATCGTCTGAAAGGCGGGGAAGAGGTGGCCGTTACCAAGGCCGATGATAAGTGCCGCACCGTAAAATCCCCACGCGCTATGTACCCACGCAAAGAGGGCATAACCCACAAGGGCGATCGAAACACCGATGGCGGCATTTTGGTGGATCAATCCCCGACTTAAGGTGCGACCGCCGGCCAGGCGCGAGAGAATCAGACCGATCGAGAGCAGCATAAAGAAGAGTCCCGACCCCTCGGTGATCCCCAGCTCCTCCTTGCCGTAGATGGCCAGGTAGGTCGAGAGAATGCCATACGAAACGGCAAAGCCGATCATGCAGAGCCCCGGACTCCACCCCTTCTTCAGCACAAAACGGTCGAGCGACATCGGGGGTTTATTGTGCACCTTCGGGCGCGGTTTCAGCTCCAGCGTCGAGTTGATCCAAAGGCCGACGAAGGCAACCACCAAGGCGATCCAAAAGAGCACGTTGTAGCTCTTGCAAGCGCCATAAATCACCAGGGCGATGGTCGGGCCGATGGCCGTGGCGATGTTATTCGAGAGGCCGTAGTAGCCGATGCCCTCGGCGCGACGTTTCGGGTGTAGGACATCAATGGCCACCGTGCTGTTCGAGACGGTCGAAGCCCCAAACGGAGCACCATGCAGCGTGCGCACCACAGCAAACAGGAGGAGCGAACCGGCCGCCAGATACCCCGCAAAGAGCACAGCGAAGAGGAAATAGCTCACCAACAAGACCGTGCGTCGAGGGAAGGTATCGACCAGGTAGCCACTGAAGGGGCGAATCAGGAGTGCCGTCAGGGTATAGCCCGAAAGGACGATACCGATCATCTCTTTGTCGGCATGGAACGTATCGGACAGATAAAGGGGCAGGAGCGGCGTAAGGAGCATAAACGAGAAGAAGATCATGAAGTTAGCACTCCAGACCTTCAGGTAATTGCTGTTCCACAGCTTCACCTCGTGTTGCTCTTTCATTCCCTGCAATTATAAAATTTCAAGCGCGATGGCGGCACACGCCTCGGCATCGGCCAAAGCGTGGTGGTGATTATCGAGGCAAAAGCCACAAGCCTCGGCCACGGTGTGGAGCTGGTGATTCTCCAGCTGACGACCGAACGTGCGGCGCGAGGCGGCAAGCGTATCGTAGAACGTGTAGCCTCCGTAGCGCATCCCGAAGCAGTCGCACGCGGCACGCAGGCACCCCTCATCGAAGCGGGCGTTGTGCGCCACGAGGGGAAGCCCCTCGATCAGCGGCTCGATCTGCTGCCACACCTCCGGAAAGCGGGGAGCGTTGCAAGTATCGCGCCGCGAAAGTCCGTGCACACGCTGGCAAAAGGAGGCGTAGTAGTCCGGTTCGGGGCGCACGAGGCTGTAGAAGCGCTCCACCACCTCGCCCTCACGCACCACCACGACACCCACCGAGCAGATGCTCGAACGCGATCCGTTGGCCGTCTCGAAGTCGATAGCTGCAAAATTCTCCATCGTCTAACGATTTCTCAGGTCAAAGAACTTCACCACCTTGCGGCTCATCGGGGGCATCTGCTGCTTGGCAATCAGCTCCGTGGGTTCGAAACGAATGTCGGGCGCCACGCGCACCTTCGAACGGAAGATATCTTTGATCTGCTTGATAAAGGTCTCGGAGTGGTTCTCCGAGCCGATCTTGATCTGAATCTGATCCGTACCGAGCGTATTCGTAAAGACCTCGACGATGTAGTTTTCCACCTCCGGGATGTTGTCCAAAATATCGAACAGCGCAGGGGGATAGAGGGTCGTACCCTTGAACTTAATCATCTGCCCTTTGCGCCCGATAACACCGCTCAGGCGCGCCGTATGGCGACCGCAGCGGCACGGCTCGTCGTACATCACGCACATATCACCCGTGCGGAAACGAACCAGCGGCATACCCTCTACGCCCAGCGTCGTGATGGTCACCTCACCGGCCTCACCCGTCGGCACGGCTCGGCCCTCCTCGTCGAGCAGTTCGACAATAATCAGATCGGCCGGAATATGGCCACCGGCATGCTCCTTACACTCGGTAAAGGAGCTTTGCATCTCGGTCGAAGCGTAGGTCGAGAAAAGCTCCAGCGAGGGCCAGCGTTCCTGAATCTTACTGCCCAGCTTGGTCAGCTCGCCATCCACCGTGCGGAGCGTCTCACCGATGCAGATCGCCTTTTTCAGCGTGCTCCGGTTGGGATCAAAACCGCTCCGCTCGGCAAAGTCGATCAATTTCATCAAAAACGACGGCACGACCATGCAGGCCGTCGATTCCACGCGACGAATCGTATCCCACTGCAACTCGGGGATTCCGTTGCCGACTCTCACCACGCCGCAACCCAACTCGCGTGCCCCCATGAAGTAGGCCAGACCCGCCATAAAGCGACGATCGATGGTCGTCATGAGCTGCATCACATCCTCGTCCGTGCACCCCGCCATCCGAAACGAGCAGGCCTCGTTGTAGGCCAGGCGTTGCAGGTCACCCTCCGTCAGGGCAAACGTAACGGGATCGCCCAGCGTACCCGAGGTGGTCACATAGTCGATGATGGCCCGCTTATCGACGCAGACAAAGTCGCGCCCGTGAAGTTGCAGATCCTGCTTCGTTGTGAGTGGCAGACGGCTCAAATCATCGAGCGAAAGGATCGTCTCGGGGTCAATCTTATGTTCGCTGAACATCCGCCGATAGAAGGCCGAGTGTTCGGCCACATAGGCAATCGTCTCGCGCAGACGAGCCTCCTGAAAGGCTCGGATCTCCTCTGCCGAGCGGTAGTGTAACTCCTTATCTTGTACCATATTCGGATATTTTTTGTTCGATTGTTTCTCGTTCTGTCTCACGCGGAATCTCCTTTTCGAGTGCCGTGCGCCAATTTGCGCAGGCACTGAGCGTATCGCCCCGCATCAGAGCAACATCACCGGCCAGATCATGGACCGCGTAGTGGCAGGGGTTGTTCCGCACGAGGGAGTCGATCATCGAGGGATCAACCGGCTTCTCCGCACGCAACCGAGCACCGATACGGATCATCAGCTCGCGGTGTTTCAACGCACGCGGATAGTCCTGCTCCAGGAAGCGGGTATCGGGAGCGATGGTGCGTTTTTCGACGGCCATCGAACGATCAAAGGGTGCTTCGTGGGCAAAGAGTTCATCCAGCTCGTAGCAGAGCATCGCGCCCGCCTGCCAGGGGTCGGTCGAGAGCCACATTCGCCGCTGCGCAGGCTGGAAAATAACACCGTGGTGGGCAATGCATTGGTTGATCGCCTTCTCGTTCGTAAGGCCTATATCCACCCCACCGTGCCCCTTCGTATTGCGCAGGATCGAGGCAGCCTGCTCCGCCGTGAGCGGGACACTCCTATCGAGCAGCTCCTCCAGGCGCTCCCAACGATAGCGGCTGTCCGAGGTGGCGATATTGCGGATATTGTCCACATCCTCGCTAAAGGCCGCTGATTGGTAGTGGTTCGTGCAGATGATGCGCTCCCCGTCAGCACGGTAGAGCGCCATCCGATCGGGGCTTTTCTCGATCAGGGCAGCGCATCCATCCTCGGCCGAGGCGACCAGGATCGACTCCGAGACAAAGGTTTGGCGCTTTTCGGCGATTTCGAACGCCTCATCAATCGTCGCAGCATACTGCAAAATCTCGCGTGCGAGGAGCGAAATAGGCGTTGCCGAGGCGGTCGGAATCGGCCCTTTGGCGGCGTTGATCGTCACGGTCAGTCCCCGCTCGTTCATACCCGAAAGCACCCCGACCATTCCCGGCCAGGTCACCGATACAAAGCGATAACCGGCATCCGGCTCCACGATCAGCAAAAACTTGTTGCGGGCAAAGTCATCCCCCACCCAAAAGTCGAAGTTACGCCCCACGAGCAGTTCTCCGTCGGCACTCTCATTGCCCCACACGGCAAACGAGCTGCACCCCACGAGCATATACTCCTGCATGGCGTGGCCGATATCGTGGGCAGCATGGTAGTTCAGCTGTCGCAGGTAGGGCGAGCCTAACTGATCGAACTCGTGGCTGCACGAATAGGACATGGCGTAGATCTCCTCGCGCAGTTCGTCGGTGATGTGCTGCGCCATCTTGCGGTTAAAGATCAGCGTGAGCTTATGCAGAAACCACAGGTAACGATCCGAGGGGATGATGCGTCGAATCTGATCGACAAAGACCTGCTCCTGGTAGGCAATTTCCGATTCGGCCAGTCGTCCGAGCACCGTTCCACGCTCCACGGCCGAGCCTGAAATACGCGCCTCCCAAAGGCCGTAGCGGTTCCTTAGGAGTGTATTGTGCCCCACTCGGCGCAGGGAGTCCCCGACGCGCACAAGGGGATAGGCTGCGGTATCGACCACAACCGAAGGCTCTCTGAGGTCGGCCGTATGGTAGAGACAGACACCCACCCCGATCGGCAGCACGACCACCGACACAAGGAGCAAGGCCACTCCCCAAAGTATGATTTTCAACACCCTACGCATGACCGATCTTTTTGGCCAGGTACTCCGCACCCAGCAGTTCGCTGCACGAAACAGCCGACGAAACAACCACGCCGAGCGCCCCGTGCACATTCAGATTCTGCCCCGTAAGCAGGAGGTTTTGGATGCGTGTGCGGGCAGGCAGGTGGTTCACAATCGGGTTGTGATAATCCTTCACGATGCCGTAGGCCGATCCGTCGAGGGTTGCCGTATAGTCGCGGTAGGTAAGGGGCGAGGCGGTATGAACAGCCGCAATCTGCCCCCTCAATTCGGGGCGATACTGCGCCACAAAGTCAATCACCCGCTCCGCAAAGTGTTGCTTGAAGGCCTCGTACTCCTCGCCACGACGCCCCACCGAGGTTTGTTCCCAGCGCGCCATCTCCTCCCGAAGCATCGGCACCAGAAGGGTCGCCACATCGCTATATCCGCTCTCGGAGGGTTGCATCGAGAAGAGCACCACGGGCAGATTCACCCCTCGATAGTCGGCGTGATGCGACCAGACATCGGGGGTATTGTAGTAGTAGTGGTTGCAGTTTTCGTAGGGCACGCAACCGCGCTTCAGGAGCAGATAGACCGTAAAGAGGCCGTAGGAGTTCTCCAGCGCCCGCAAGCGGCTGAAAAAGGCTCGTTTGATGACCGTATTGTTCTCCAGAAGCTCGAACGTATGCACGGGATGGATGGCCGAGAGGATCGTTCGAGCCTCGATCCGCTCCCGGCCATTCAGCTCCAGCCACTCGGCACGATCCCCCTCCAGGTGGATGCGCGTCACCTCGGCCGAAAGGCGCACCTCGCCTCCGTGGCGACGAATCTCCTCCACCAGGCTATCGGCCAGTTGTTGCGTTCCTCCCACAAAGCTGTAAGCACCCTCAATGTTCGAGTGGTTGATCATGGCGTGCTCGTAGAACGACGAGCGGTTGCGCTGTCCGGCGTAGAGCGGAGCGGATGCGGCCAACACCTGTCGCAGTCGCTCGTCACCAATCTCACGCTCGATCTCCTCGGCCACCGACATGGCCATAAACTCGAAGCCACCGGCCGAAAGGCGACCACTGCGCAACACCTCGGGGTCGATCAAATCGCCCACCTGCTTCATTTTTCGGCAGAAGCGCTCCAAAGCTACGCGCTCGTGCGGGAAGGCAGAGGCAAGCTCCTCCACATAGTTTTCATACCCTGCCGCGTGGCGATAGGTCGTTCCGTCATGCAGGTGGACATGGTCATAACCCGCATCATCCAAGCGTTGCAGGTGCAGGCGATCCATCACCCCCAGGTAGCGGAAATATTGATTGAGGATGCGCCCCTCTGCAAGTGATCCGACATAGTGGATACCCGTATCGAGCAGGTACTCGCCCCGTCGGAAGGATTGCAGGCATCCGCCCGCCACGCGGTGCTTCTCAACCACCAGCACGCGCATACCCTCCTTCGAGAGCATCACACCGGCACTCAGACCACCCAAGCCGCTACCGATAATTATTACATCATAGCGTGCCATACGCGGTCGGTTTTGTAAGAATATACAACGTTTCGGAGGTCGTTCTGTCGCACGCCTCGATGCGTAGCGCGA
>CAYOEE010000001.1:11554-28945 GCA_964402935.1 uncultured Alistipes sp.
AGAATATACAACGTTTCGGAGGTCGTTCTGTCGCACGCCTCGATGCGTAGCGCGAGCCCCTCCTCCTCGGCCAGACGTGCCATAAAGTCCCGATCGACAAAGTGCAGCGCCTCGTCCGTGCGGTTAAATTTCAGGATGCGCGTGGACCAGTGCTCCGTGCGCAGAATCGCCCGATGGCGCTTCTCGTCACGCGAGGCATCCCCGTCACGCACCAGGATCATACCCCCTTCGGCAAGCGCCTCTGCAGCACGATGCAGCACCTCCCACTGGCTCTCAGCCGAGATGTAGTGCAACGAATCGGTGAAGAGGAAGACATCCGAGTGAGGAAGCGCATCGCGGCGCATATCGAAGTGACGGAACTGCAACCGCTCCGAGCATAGGTGGCTGTGGCTCGCCTGGAGAATCTTCTCCGCGTCGTAATCCAGCCCCACAATCACTCTTTCGGGTCCCAGAAGCGAGAGCATCGTTGCCATCTGCCCCAAGCCGCATCCGACATCGGTCACCCGTGCCTGACGCGGAATCAGGCGATCCCACAGGCGGTAGTAGCCGTCGATGGAGAGTTTGATGCGTACATACCACTCCTGCACGGGGCTTTTGTAGAGGTAGTTACCAAGCACCGTCTTCCGAAACCAAGGGTTCTCCGTTACGCCATAGTGGCGTTGCAGTGCCTCGTACTCCGCCTTCAGCAGTTTGCGATACGCCTTGGCCTGCTCGCGGTAGTTCGTGCCCAGGCTCTTATTTTCGGGCGCGACACGCTCCAAGAGGCGCGTCACGAGCCATCCGCGACGGATGTGGAAACCGGTACGCTTGGGTGAAACCATGCCTGCACCATAGATAACCATCGGCAGCAGATCCAATTGCAGTTGCTCGGCCAGGTAGAAGGCGCCCTTGTGGAAACGACCCATCGAGCCATCCGCCGAGCGTGTTCCCTCGGGGAAAAGCGCCACCGTATAGCCCTCCTCGACACGCTCACGCAGGCGCTCGGCAAGCTGTTCGTAGCCATCGGCTGCATGGTAGCAGTCGGCATAGCGCACGATGCGCCCGAAGAAGGGCGAGTGCCACACCCAGCTGTTGGTCACCAGCACCAGCCGAGGTGTCGTCGAGAGCAGGAGCAGGATATCAATAAAGGATTGGTGGTTGGCGATCAGTACGGCCGGACGCTCAAACTGCTCCCCCGAAGGATTCTCGCGGAAGGTCTTCACCATCGGCATCATCCACAAGAAAAAGCGCGTGAAGCGATAGAGCGAGCGGTGGAAAATCGCCTTGCGGCAAGCCCGCTTCAAAGGCAGCAGCTCCAAAACGAGGATCAGAGCCTGCAAATAGAGGCATCCGATAAAGAAGCTGAAGAAAGCCAGTACGCTCTCCAACAAGCTCCAAATCGTATAGGGCGAACCTGCACGCACGGTCTGCGACGTAACGAGCAGACGGAAGAGGAACGGCTGAAGCGTGTAGGCCACCAGCAACACCACGACCATACCCAGCACCGAGATCAAGGCGATGGATTGCAAGGCCGGATGGCGGGCAAAGATCAGCACACCCATACCCACCACGGTCGTAAAGGCCGAGAAGAAGATGGCCGTCTTATGCGCACCGAGCAGTTTGCGCCCCGTGCGGTACTCCTCCAGGAGGCCGTCCATGATAAAGATCGAGAAGTCGTCACCGATACCGAAGATAAAGGTGGCCAGGATCACATTCACGATGTTGAAACGGATGTCGAAGAGCGCCATCAGACCCAGGATAATCACCCAGGTGATGCACATCGGCAGGAAAGCCATCATCGCCAGCTCGATACGTCCGTAGGAGATCCACAACGCCACCAAGACGATGAGCGAGGAGATCAAGAGGATAAAGTCGAAATCTTCGCTCGCCTGCTCCACCATACGCGACGAGAAGTAGGCGCGGTCGATGATCGAAGTTGCCTCCAATGCCGTCATGCGGCCATAGACCTCCTGTTTGTTCGCCGGGTCGATATCGAGTCGGCTCACAAGCAGCAGGCGCTCCTCGGAGGCATTGATCCAATCCGAGAGAATCGGCACTTCGGAAAGCTCCTCCGAGTCATATTCGCAGGGCTTATAATCGCCCAGCACCAGCTCCTCAAAAGCGGGGAAAGCGCCTGAGCGGAAGCCCGTAGCCACAGCCGCCCTTTCAAAACGAGCCAACAACGCCTCACGCCGACCCTCCCAGAAGTTGTTCCAGCGTGCAATGCGGCGCTCCTGTTCCTCAAGCGGCAGCACGAAATCGGCCACCGAGGTATAGTTTTCAATCAAACCATCGGCCTGCAAACAAAGCGCAAGGCTATCGAGGCACGAATAGGCAGCAGCCGTTGTCGGTTCTCCCTCGGCCGAGGTGACCAGATAGACCTGACGCGACTGGTCGCCAAAGGCCGTCTCGAGTCGTTGCTCGGCACGCAGGATATCCTCCGGCACATAGTTCAGGTTGGCCATGTTGCTGTCGAACCCCGCCCCGCGATAGAGGAAGAGCGCCACGACGGTCAGCACCAGGAGCAACCCTACCGCCCAGCGATTGCGGGCGTAGTCGTAGTCGTTCGCCTGCTCGATCCACTGCATCAGCCGTCCCGTGCGGGCACTGTGCGACGGACGGATGAAGTGCGGCAGAAAAATCAGACAAAAGAGTGTCGTACCGACCAGCGCCAAGGCCGAGAACAGCCCCAGGTCGTGCAACATCACCGAGCGGGTAAAGAGCAGTGCCACAAAAGCACCGATCGTCGTCAGGCAGCCGATCGTGAGCGGATAGGCCAGTTCGCGGATGATCCGTGTCGGCTCTGCGGTGTGGTTGCTATGGGCCACCACATGAATCGAGTAGCTCAGCGCAATACCCAACACCACGGCACCGGCACCGATGGCAATGGCCGAAATCTCCCCCTGCACGAAGTAGATCACCGCCAACGAGAAGAGTGCACCAAACAAGGGGGGCGCGATAATCAGCGGAATGGCACGCCGATTCCTGAACGAGAAGAACAGCACGGCAATAATCACGAGCAGCGCCAAGGAAAGGGTCAGCGAGGTATCCTGCTTGATACACCGCGCGTTATGCACCGCCACGATCGGGCCGCCGACATAATCGACCTGCACATCGAAAGCCGCTTCGACTTGCGAGGCGTGTTCCTCGAGCCGTTCAACCAGCCGATCGTTATCCCCCGTACTTCCCATGCCGAAGGCGGGCGAGAGGAAGAAGAGCATCGAACGCATATCCTCCGTAAAGAGCGCACCGCCATAGAGTTCGTAGTTGGCGTGGGTGTTGAATCGTTCGAAGCGACGCATCAGGTGCGTACCGATCGAGAGGGGGTCACGTCGCACCACCTCCCCGACGGCCAATCCCGTGGGGGAGCTGAGCAGGCGGTAAGCCCCCTCGAGCGAGGTCTGCATCCCCTGCTCGGTCAGCGACTCCTCGATGCGCACATAGTCCGCCTCCTCCAACCAGAGCGGGAGGTAGCGATAGACAAAATCGGTTGTCAGGCCGATGGTCTGCTCGTCGGCGGCACTCGTTATAGTCGTCAGCAACCCCTCCTCGACAAGCTCCGCAAGTGAATCGCTCAACGTGTAGCCCGCTTCGAGAATCGTATCGGGGTCCTCGCCCGAGAGCATCACCACGATCCGATCTTTGAGTTTCAGATTCTCAAAAACCTCCTGCTTGCCCCGTCCGCTACCGTCGTCGAAGAAGCTCGAAATATTCTCCTCGAAGCGTACCTGCAAGGCGAACCACACGACCACGGCCACCGACCCTGCAAGGGTCAGCCAAAAGGCCGCGCGGTGGCGCGAGAACCAATCGTAGAGGGCAAGAAAGAGGGTATTCATCGTTTTATCGATTTCGTTTTGCAAGCGTCATCACCAACCACCCCGCGAGCGTCACCACGCAACCGGCCACCGCGGCCAGCACCACGCTACCCACGAGGTATTGTTTCATAAAATCGGCCACCAAGGCGAAGTTCACCTCGCGGAACGAGAAGGCGATCTCTTCACCCCAAAGCGTGGCGCCCGTCCAAAGGCTGCCAAAGAGAATCAGCGGAATCATCGGTGGGATGCTCACATTCGAGAAGACCACCGCCACGATCTTATTCAGGCTGATCAGGTGTGCCGTGGCAAAGGCAAAGATCATCTGGTAGCCCCACAGGGGGATGATGCCGCAAAAGACACCCCACCCCATCGAGCAGGCCATCCTCAGGTTGCTCTCCGCGCTATGAATCAGGTGACGATCCACAAAATCGTGGATATTTTCGGGGGTCAGCGACCGCAAGAAGCGCCACGGATAGTAAAAGAGCAGGGCGTAGAGGACGAGCACCGTATTGAGGATGCTGATGCGCGTAAAGTCGCGCAGCGGGCGGAAGTGCGACACACGCTCCTCCTGCGGCGGGTAATAGACCTTAATCGGAAGATTCTCGACCCTTACACCGCGCCAGGCAGCCCGCACGATTATCTCCACCTCGAACTCGTAGCGCGAGGTGATAAAGCGGATGTTCTGCAGCTTACGGAGCGGATAGAGACGAAAACCGGACTGCGTATCCGAGAGGCGCTGACCCGTTTCGACCCGATACCAGAAGTTCGAGAAACGGTTGGCGAAGGTGTTTTTCGAGGGCATATTGTCGGCCGTGAGGTTGCGTGCACCGATCAGCAGGCTGTCGGGCACCTCCTCGATGCGTTCGATGAACGAGGGAATATCGTCCGCATAGTGCTGACCATCCGAGTCGATCGTCAGCGCATAGCGAAAGCCCCACTCGTGGGCCAATTTCAGGCCGCGCTTCAGGGCGTATCCCTTGCCACGATTCACCGCGTAGCTGTGTACACGAATCCCCTCGATCCGTTCCAAGATCGACTGCGTGGCATCGGTCGAGCCGTCGTTTACGACCAACACATCCTCGGCATACAGCTTCACGTCCTCCACCACACGCGCCAGCGTACCGGCATTGTTGTAGGTCGGTATGACTACGATGCAGCCCAACGCACGCATCCGCTCACGATATGTTGTTTGTGCCTGGCTCATTCCTTTTCCCACGTTGCTTGCAACTTGAGCACCGGCTCATCCGCACGTCGCACCACGGCACGCACCACCTTTTCGTGGAGCGTGGCTTCCACCTCAACACGCAACCCCTCGCTCGGCACCAACATCGAGGTAAATTTAGCTTCGCGCATCGTATCGAAATAGAGTGCACACCCCACGGCACGTTCCGTCAGCTCGCGCACCATGCGCAAGGTACATGCTCCGGGCACGACAGGCTGTCCGGGGAAATGGCCCGCATAGACCGGATGGTCGATGCGCAGCTCGACCTCGGCACGAAAACCCTCCTCAGTACGCTCGAACGAGCAAGTGTCATAGAAGACTTTTTCAAACATCTCTATTCGCGGTTAAAAAGTTGGGGAGCAATCTCCTCGTTAAATCGTTTCTCGAAGAAACGGTAGGTCGTCGCATCGCCCGAAAACTCCTCCATGCGGAGCAGCGTGAGCGACATCGTCCTGCGGTCGAAGTGCATCGTGATCGCCTTCAGGCGGTTGGCCATCGCACGACGAGTCGGGCGGAGCACCACCTCATAACGTTCGTCGGAGGCTGTAATCGTCGGTGTAAAGCCGGCCGAGAGTTGCTCTACATCGCCTGTCATCGAGGCCGAGAGGAGGCGTTTCAGCTCCTTGAGCATCGGATGGCTCTGCAACTTGACGCGCTGCGTCACGCCACCACTTGCCATCGAGAAGTGAGTCGGGGTCATGGCGATATAATCGCCCCCCTCGAAGGCCAGCAGAATCTGCTCGGGGCGCAGGTAGTAAAAATCGCCCTTTTGAAGCACATCGTTTTGCAGAATCTGCATCGAACGCTGCTGCTCAAAACGGCAGGCGATCGAGCGAATCTCGCCACTCTTGGCGGCCAGCTCGCGAGCAAACTGCTCGTCGGTGGTCTCGGCATACGCGCCCGAAGCCACAAACAACATCGCGCACAAGATCAACCACTTACTTTTCATAAGCATCTATCTTAAAGAGTTTATCGACCGTCGTGGTCGTAAAATTCGCATCTTGCAGGGCCGTGAGCAGTTTTTCGAGCACCTCTTCGGCATTCTCCAGTCGATCGTGCAGCAGAATCACATCGCCTCCGCACACACGCTTCATAATGCGCCTTACGACCCGATCGGCATCCGTGCTCACGGTATCGAGCGAACGTACCGACCACCCTACGGTCACCAGCCCCAACCCCTTCACGGCACGCGCCAGGAGCGGATTCGTCACTCCGAACGGAGGGCGATAGAGCCGCATCCGAAGCCCTGTGAGGCGAACCACCTCCTCCTCACACCGCTCCAACTCCTCGGCATAGCGATGCGACGAAAGGAGGGTCGATTGCGGAAGGTGATGATAGCTGTGGTTGGCCACCGTATGACCCTCGGCCACAATGCGACGAATCAACTCCGGATTCTGCTCCGCCTTCGCACCCACCACAAAGAAGGTTGCCGTCACCCCCTCGCGCTTCAAAAGGTCGAGGACGCGGGGCGTATGCTCCCTATCGGGGCCATCGTCAAAGGTCAGAGCCACCACCCGCTCGGCACGCGGCACACGGCACAACGTCCGCAGATAGACCCCGCTACCCACATCGGCCGAGGCCCACACAAGGGCGGCAATCACCCCAAGAAGCAGAATCGAAACTACCCAAGCCATTGCAAACGGATGACGGTCGGGCCTTGGCCCGTACATTTATTATATACGATCACCTCTTTCGCGCCCGTCTCGATGCGTCGCACGGCCTCGGCAAAACGGAGTGCCGAGCGGGTCGGAAAAAGTTCCTCGGCCGAGGGATCGCAATAGATTACTTCGCTGTCGCTCCGCGAGGCGTACCGCTGACGGCACTCCTCTACGGTCAGCTCCTCCGTCGGAAAGTCAAGTTGCACCACCTGCGCTACGCTATCGGCCTCCGCCTCGGCCGTGAGGGTCATAAACGATGCGCCCTCGCCCGGGGTATGCTTTCGCCACCACCCCATACGGCGGGTGATCGCCTCCAACGAAGGGGTCATCTCATCAAAAGCACCCAGCAGAACTCGTCGCGACTCGCCATCCGCAAGGCGCATCATGCCATCCAACAGGGCATCCTCGAAGCTGTGGGCGCGGTTCACATAGGTCAGGTTGTAGCAGTGGTTATGCCCCAAGAGGGCCAGCTGACCTCCCACCGTATTGAAGGTCGATTGGATGAAAGGGGTCGGATTGAGCAGTTGCTCCTTTTCCGAAATGAGGTTACGGAGGAACTTCTCGCTATCGGCCAGACAACCCCACCCCGTAGCGGTGATGATGGCATCCACACCGGCGATCTGCTCCACCCCACCCAGGCACTCGACAGCCGTCGAGACGGCCATCTTCACCACACGGCTCATGCGACGGCGTAAACCTGCATCCGGAATGAGTTGCTTCGGATCGCTCTGCACCTCCTCGTGGGTACATATTTTAGCTACATAACAGCGCATAATCACTTCGTAAAGAGTACCGATGAACAATTTCCGCCAAAGCCGAACGAGTTGCTCAGCACGGTGCGGATCGCACAATTCGATTGGTGGTGCGTTTCAGGCCGGAGGCCATGCTCCTCGATCGGCCTATCAAAGCGCAGGTTGGCATAGCACACCCCACGGGCAATGGCCAAGGCCGAGAAGACCGCCTCGATACCGCCTGCCGCAGCCAGCGTATGCCCCGTAAAGCCCTTCGTGGAGCTGAAGCGAGGCACCCGATCGCCAAAGAGGCGCTTCAGCGCACGTCCCTCCGAGAGGTCGTTGTTTCCCGTGCCCGTGCCGTGGACATTGACATAATCGACTGCCGAAGGCTCCATACCGGCCATCTGCAACGCCCCCTGCATCGCCAGCAGAGCGCCATCACCCTCCTCCGAGGAGGCGGTTTGGTGGTGAGCATCGTTGCTGTTCGCTGCGCCCGCCACATAACAATAGGGCGTTCGCGTGTGCTCGCCTGCTCGTTGCAGAATCAGGTAGCCCGCTCCCTCGCCGAGGTTGAGTCCGCGGCGCGACCGATCGAACGGACGGCAAGGCTCTTCGTCGAGAATCATGAGCGACTTAAAACCGTTGAGCGTAAAGGCCGACAAGGCATCCGTACCACCCACCACCACGGCATCCAGCAGGCCGTGACGCAGAAGTTTCATTCCCTGCAAAATGGCATTGGCCGACGAAGAGCAGGCGGTGCTGATCGTGGTGCGATAACCCCGAATGGCACAATGCGAAGCAATCGACTCGGTCGAGGCGGCACAATCGTGCATACGCACATCGCGCAGACGACCCCGACGCTCCTCCTCGATAAACTCCTCGAAGAAGTGCTCCGTGAGGTCCATACCGCCAACCGAGGTAGCCGATACCAACCCGACACGCGCCGTGGGAGCTATCTGTGCATCCTGCAACGCCTCACGCACGGCCAGAATACCAAGCAGCGCCGTGCGCGAAAGGTGCTCACGCGGAGCAATTGCGCAGCGTTGATGCAGCTCCTCGTTTGTCAGTTCAAGTTCGCCCACAGGCAGCCGATGGCTCGTCCTCAGGATGCGGGGCACGGGGCAGATGCCCGACTGCTCCGCTTCGAGGGCTGCAAAGTTCTGCTCGACCCCCACACCGAGGGCCGACACCACGCCTAAACCGGTAACGGCAATACGCATCGACAACGAATTATTTACGGTGTTGCATCACATACTCGGCCAGCGTCTTGACCGAATAGAAGACGGGCTTCGCCTCGGCCGTATTGGCCAGGCGCACACCGTAGTTCTTCTCCAGGATGAGGATGATCTCCAGCGCGTCGATCGAATCGAGACCCAGACCGTCGCCAAACAACGGGGCCTCGGCATCAATCTCTTCGGGAGTGATATCCTCCAGATTCAGCTCCTCGATCAGGTGCTCCTTGAGTTCCAGAATCAGTTGTTCCATAGTTTCTTCCAAGTTTAAGTTTAGAAGCTGCTACACAGCCTCTTATTTCGTTTCCAATAATTTCAGTTCAAATTGCCACTTATCGTCCATTTTCTCGGCCTGACCCGTAATGACGGCACGCGCACGCCCCGTTTCGAGCAGGATGCGGGCGTAGCACTCGGCCACCACAGCACCCTCACGCTCTATAAAGAACGTATTATCGCCCTGAATCTTGTGTCGGATGCAGACCTCCCCCACCGCCACGTTGGGCAGCGTATAGACAAACACGGCCGGCGAAGTACCCTCCGCAGGGTGTTGATCCACCAATTGCTGATGCGCGCGATCCACCTCGAGCGACGAGGAGCGATTGGCCAACACCACGGCCACCTCGGTCGAGGTGTAGCGCGGTTGTAACTCATGGCCTTTCAACAGGTTGGCCACCGACACATAGAGCCCCTTCGCAAGGTCGCTCATCTTGAAAAACTTCATGTTCTTCTCCTCGCCCAGTGTCCGATACTCCTCGCGGATAAACTCGGCAAAGGGGCGCTCGCTTTGAGGAAGCGTATAGCAGGCCGTCTCCTTGATCTCGACCGTGGGACGCAGTGGCTGCTCCTCGGTGCGAGCCATCGAGAGCACCACGGCCGCATTGCACCCCCCAAAGCCCGAAGCCGTCTTGACGGCTACGCGCTTTTCGAGCGACTGCGGCAGGTTGCTCACCGCCAGCGGACAGGGAAGTCCCGCCCGTGATAGCCCCTTGGTGGCGAAGACCACGCCTCCACGCAACTGGTCGGCCGTGAGGATCGTCTCGACCACACCCGAAGCTCCGAGCGTATGGCCGATATAACCCTTCAGACTGTTGGTCGGGGTCTGATCCAGCCCCACCAGGTAGAGTGCCTTGGCCTCCATCTCGTCGTTGTAGCAGGTGGCCGTCCCATGCGTATTGACCAACCCCACGGCATCGGCCTCCAGACCGGCCTCCTCCAGCGCCTGCGTAATGGCGTAGTAGAGTCCGTCGCCCGTGCGCGAAGGGCCGGAGATATGGTTCGCATCGTTCGTCACGGCACCTCCGTCGAGGCGCACCATTCCCTCCTCGGCCAAAGCCGGATCGGTCGTCAGCAGCAGGGCTGCCACCGCCTCGCCAAGCGTCAGGCCGTCGCGGTGCTCATCGTAGGGGCGACAAGGCGCTGCGCTGAGCGATTTGAACGAGGCAAAGCCCGAGGCGATAAACTCACCCACCAGATCGGCACCCACCACGAGTGCATGGCGACAAACGCCCTCCTTCATCAGACGTCGAGCCACAATCAGCGCCGAGAGTCCCGAAATGCAGGCATTGGAAATGACAATCGGCGAGCGTACCGCTCCGATCAACTCCTGCACGCGCTCGGCCGTGTGGTGCAGCAGTGCCTCTTCGGGGATCTCATGCTCGACCCCACGGAGAGCCTCGATATTGCCCTTCGTGGTCGAAAGGATCAACTGCAACGAGGGGTCATCCCCCTCCAGGCGAGCCTCATGCAGCACCTCTTCCACGCGACGTACGACGAGCGACACGAGGCGGCTCTCCCCCTCCAGGGGGCTTTCATCGGTGGCAAGGCGACCGAGCGGAATCCCCAGCGCGGCATCCTGCTTCAACCCCGAACGGGTAGCAAAAAGCGCCTTGAGCGTCGCTTTGCGATCCCCCAAAGCGGTCACCATCGACGACGGGCCGAGGTAGATTGATTTTATTTCGTCAGCCATCTCTCTTTCCATTGTTCGTAAAAAAGCGGTGTATTGAGCGACAGATCGCCATTGGCATCCACGAAAACCTGCACCGACGAGCCCAGGGCGGCAATCTCGCCATCCCGTTTGCGTCGCACAATGTAGTCGAAGCGCAGTTTGGCCGCCTCGTCCTTCAGGTAGCGCACCTCGATCGTAGCTTCGTCGTTGAGCGCCAGGGGGCGCAGGTAGTGGAGCTGAAGATCGACAATCGGAGCCGTATAGCCCGCCTCGTAGATATCCATATAGCCGATACCCGCATACTTACGGCCAAAGGCTTCGCGTCCATCCTCGAAGTAGCGCACATACTCGCCGTGCCAGACGATGCGCATCGAGTCCACCTCGCTGAAGCGCACCCGAATCGTTTCGGTAGCCGTCAATGCCGGCTCCTGCATTTTATGTCGTCCAAAGGGTTTCATGATTCCAAAAATATCTTCATACGGGTCGTAGCCACCACCTCGTCGCCAACACGCACCTCGGCCTCCACGAGGCTCACCTGATAGACCTCCTGCAGGATGCGGAGCGTCGTTGTCAGTTGCTCCCCCACACGCGGCAGACGGTGAAGTACAAAGCGGTTCACCGAGCCGATATAGCCGATCGGTACTGCCTCGCCCCTCGTACGAAAGAGGTAGCCGATGCGGGCTGCGGCCGATTGAGCCATGTGCTCGACCAAACCGCACTCACAGAGCACGCCTCGCTCAACAAAGAGGTTATCCGCACGCAGCTCGAACTCGGTGTACGAAACACCCTCGTCGATCTTCGTCAGGCGATCGACCATCACAATCGGTTTCCGTTGCGGGATCAGCTCCTCGATCGAAAACATAGCCCGCGGTTTATTTGCGTTTGCAGACCATGATCGAGTGCCCCAGACCAAGGCCGTCGATCAGCTCCTCCACCTCCAGGCCGGCCGCCTCGACACAGCGGCGCATATCCTCCGAGTGGTACATCTTGCTGTTGCCGTTGGCCATGGCCGTAAAATAGACGCTCGTCAGCGTCAGGCAGTAGGCAGCCGTCTCGAACCTCTGGCGATCCCAGAAGGTCTCCATGATGTAGAGGCGCGAATCCTCGTCCATCGACGCGGCGGCACGACGGCAGATGCTCGTCACCTCCGTTTCGGAGAAGCAGTCGAGGAATTGGCTCATCCAAATCACATCAAACGCGGGGGTCGGGAAGGCGGTATTTTCATCCAGCAGGTTACCTCCGTAGCCGTGGATACGCTCTGCGCCCTCCTTGCCGGCGGTTGCTTTGCGCATCATC
Organism: uncultured Alistipes sp.; assembly: GCA_964402935.1. Lineage (GTDB taxonomy): Bacteria > Bacteroidota > Bacteroidia > Bacteroidales > Rikenellaceae > Alistipes. The sequence goes on from CAYOEE010000001.1 coordinate 23,436, forward strand.
TCGAGCTGCTGCGGCAGGTCCATGATCGTCACCTCGACCTCCTTGTCATAGCCGACGCACTGCATCGCCCAGCGACCCGTATTGCCACCCACATCGAGCAGGCGACGCACCTTTTTCTTACCGTCGAAGACCACCTTCAGTGCCGCCTCGAACGACTCGTCGGAGTAGAAGTGATCGAAGCCGAACCAGCTCTTCTGCACCTCCTCGGGCAGGCTCGAAAGCCCCTCGTAGATCGTCGGCCAATCGCCAAAGACCTTCAGACCGGCCGGACGTCCCTCCTTCAAAGCCTCCTCCAGGCGGGAAAGACCCAGGTAGTTTACGTCGTGGTTGAAATCGAGGTTGGCACGCGCCATGCGGTCGTTCAACAAGAACCAGCCCGCCTTCGAGAGGGTGTAGCGGTCCTCCTTCACGAGTACCGTACCAATCGAGAGCGAGGCCTCCAAGAGTACCTTGGCGGCATAGGGCGAAAGGGAGCAGGCCTCCGAAATTTCGGCCTCGGTAGCCCCTGCGCGGTGCTCGGCCAGGAAACCGAGTACGCCAAATTTGAGCATCAGGCGCGACACCTGAAAAACCACGGGGGCAAAGGCAATCTCCTCGGCACGGCGTTGTGCTTCGAGGGCCGTCTGCCGCTCATGGCCATAGACTTTTTCGAGTTGAGGGGTCAGTTTCATGCATTATTCTTTGATGAAGTATTCCAAAAAGGGTAAAAGTTAAACCACTGGCGCGGGTAGCGCGCAAGCAGCGCTTCGAGCGAACGGAGGTAGGCATCGAGGAGCGTTTCGCTCTTGCGACACACCGTCGGCGGCACCTCGGTAAAGAGGAAACGGTAGCGACGCCCCCGCTCGCGCATGGCGTAGTAGAAGACCACCGGCACACGGCACTTCGAGGCGATGCGGAAAGGGCCGATCGGGAAGTGAGCCTCCCCGCCCATAAAGTCACACGCCTGAGCCGTCGCGCGATCCAGGTAGCGATCGCCGTTGAAGCAGGCATACTCCCCGCGATCGAGCGCGAATTTGATCTCCAGCACAGCCTCCAGCGATCCCTGATTGACGGGGATGATGTGGTAATCGCCCTGTCGGCCGTTCTTGCGCAGGATCTCTTTGATCTGCTCGTGCTCGGCATCGAACATCACGATGTTGATCTTCTTGCCATACTTGCCGAAGAAGCCGGCTCCGGCCTCCCAGCATCCGACGTGTGCACCGATCAGGACCGTACCACCCGGCTCATTGATGATCTCCAAAAAGCGTTCGTAGCTGTCAAACTCGAAGCGAAAACGCGACTGCATACCGCCTCGCAGGGCGATACGGTCGATGAGCGTTTGGCCGAAGGTGTAGTAATGCAGGTAAAGTTCCACGATCGAGCGCACAAGCCCCAGCCGACGACGTTGGCGGTTGTAGTGCCAAATGGCGCGGGTGGCCGTAGGGGCAAAGGGGATAAAGTAGATGGCCACCAACGCCAATAAAGCGTAGGCGGCCCTCAATCCCAAAAGGCGGATCGTATGGACAAAGAAGAGGTAACCGAAGCGTCCTCCCCGCGACTTGCCACTCCACACTTTTTGCTCCTCGCGCTGCATCCTTCGTGTTTGCTCTTTACGCGTTGATCTTCTTATCAAGCAGGGCAAAGAAGTCCCCGAAGGTCTTCACGCCTACAAAGTCGGGACCTACGAGCGTCACACCGAAGTGCTGCTCGACGAGAACCACCACATCGACCAAATCGAGGCTGTCCAGACCCAGCGTCTCCTTGAGCGACGCCTCGGGGATGATGGCCGACTCTTCGACCTCAAACTCTTCGGCCAGGACAACCGTGGCCTTCTCCTTAATCTCTTCTAAAGTCATCTTTTCGTTGAGTTATGCTTGTTGATTATTTGATTTTACGAATAATGAGTGTCGAGTTCGTGCCTCCGAAGCCGAACGAGTTGCTCAGGAACGTATCAAACGCCAGCTCGACACGCTCGGCAGGGATATTAAGCTGCGACGAAGATTCATCGCCCTGCTCGAAGTTCAGATTCGGAGCGATAAAACCGCCCTGCATCATCAACATCGAGTAGATCACCTCGCTCGCGCCGGCCATCCACATCTCGTGACCCGTCTGCGACTTGGTCGAGGTGACATAGGGCTTGTGTGCCCCGAAGACCTCGGCAATGGCACGCGCCTCGTTCTGATCACCCAGCGGGGTCGAGGTAGCGTGGGCATTGACATAGGCAATCGCCTCCGGCTCCAAACCGGCATCACGCAGGGCCATTCTGAGCGAACGTGTCGGGCCATCGACATTCGGCACCGAGATATGGTCGCCATTCGACGAAAAGCCATAGCCGATCACCTCGCCCAGGATCTTCGCACCGCGCCTAACGGCCGAGTCGTAGCTCTCTAAAATCAGCGTGGCAGCGCCTCCGCTCGGCACCAATCCGTCCCGATTTCGATCAAACGGACGCGAGGCCTTCTGCGGTTCATCCTCCCGAATCGAAAAGGCCGACAAGGCATCGAAGTTACCCACCGAGTAGCGGTTCACCTCCTCGGCACCCCCACATACGACACACTCCTGAAGCCCCTGCTTGATCATCAGGTAGGCCATGCCGATGGCGTGCGAGCCGCTGGCACAAGCCCCCGAGACGGTGAAATTCACACCGCGCAGGTTGAAGATCGTCGAGAGGTTCATCGTGATCGTGGAGTTCATCGACTGGAAGATGTTGCCCGACCCGACAAGCGCCGTGTTGCGCTTCTCGCGGATGATGTCGATACCCGTAATCACCGGCTCGGCACTGCTGTCGTTGCCGTAGAGGATACCCACCTCGTGCTCGGCGAGGAACTGCTCGTCGATACCGGCCTCCTCGAAAGCCTCCAGCGTCGCCATGTAGGCGTACTGTCCCTGCTCGGGCAGGCACAAGCGCTGACGACGATCGAGTTTCCCCTTCAAGTTGGGTTGCGGCACGATACCCGTCAAGGCCGAGCGGTAGCCCATCTCCTTGCGCGCGGGGTCGATGCCGATGCCCGAACGCCCCTCATAGAGCGCCCCGCGCACCTCCTCCTTATTCACTCCGAGGCAGGACCAGATGCCCATGCCCGTAATCACTACTCTATTGCTCATCGTTGTTTGGTTGTCGTTTAGGTGTAAAGTCCGCCATTGATCGAGATCACCTCACCGGTGATGTAGCCTGCCGCCTCCGAACAGAGGAATGCCACCAATGCGGCCACCTCCTCGGCCTCGCCAAAGCGACCGGCAGGAATCTGCTTTTTGAGCGTCGGTTCATCCAAATCGGCCGTCATATCGCTGCGGATAAAGCCCGGAGCCACGGCATTGACCGTCACTCGCTTCTTGGCCACCTCCTGTGCCAGGGCCTTCGTGGCTGCGATCAGACCACCCTTGGCGGCCGAATAGTTCGTCTGCCCGGGAAGTCCTTTGATACCCGAGAGCGAGACCACATTGACAATGCGACCCCACTTGGCCAAAAGCATCCCCTTCAGGAGCGGTTGCGTCACGTTGTAGAAGCCGTCGAGCGTGACGGACAACACACGGCGCCAATCCTCCGAGGGCATCCACATCATCAGGTTATCCTTGCGAATACCGGCATTATTGACCACCACCTGAATCACTGCCCCCTCATGGGTCGTCTGCCAGGCCGTCAAAGCCTCGTTCACGGCCGCACCATCGGCCACATCGAAACGCAGAAGTTCCCCCTCCGAACCGGCCTCGCGCACCAGGCGCAGGGTCTCGCGGGCAGCCTCCTCGTTCGAGGCGTAATTGATCAGGATGCGGTATCCCGCCTCGGCCAGCTTCACGGCCACGGCGCGTCCGATACCGCGACTTGCCCCCGTCACGAGGGCGTATTTCGACGTTTGCTCCATTCTCTTAAGCGGGCATTTCGTTCTTCATAAACAGCATCAGGCGCTCGATCTCTTCGTATTTGGGCGTATCCTCCACAAACACGGGCACCAACTGTCGCACGCGCTCGTACAGGTTGCGCGTAGCGGGCGCAAGCTCCGAGGCAATCTTCAGGCAATCGACCGCCTGCACCAGCGCCATCAGATGGATCGCCATGACCTGGAACGAATTTTCGATCACGCGGGCGCAGATCAAAGCCGAGTTTGTACCCATGCTCACCACATCCTGGTTGTCGTTGTTGTTCGGGATCGAGTGCACATACATCGGATTCGAGAGTGTCTGGCACTCGGCCGTCGTGGAGGTGGCGGTAAACTGCGAGGCCTGCAAGCCGTAGTTCAGCCCCAGCACACCCAGGTTCACGAAGGGAGGCAGGATGCCGTTGATGCGGTCGTGGAAGAGGTAGTTCATCTGACGCTCGGCGAGCATCGTGAGCTTCGTGATGGCAATCTTCAGCTTATCCATCTCGAACGAGACGTAGTCGCCGTGGAAATTACCGCCGTGGATCACCGTGCGATTCACGGGATCGACAATCGGGTTATCATCCACCGAATTCAGCTCAGCGACCAGCACGCGCTCGGCATTTTGCAGCTCGTCCCACACCGGACCCAGAATCTGCGGCACGCAACGCAGCGAATAGTAGGGCTGCACCTTGTGCTCGAAGACAGCCTCCTCGTGGGCGTGATACAGCTCCTCCTCGCGGTTCAACAGACGACGACTGCCCGCAGCGATTTCGCGCATCAGCGCAGCCACGACCTGCTGACCTTCGTGGAGCTTCAGTCCGTTGAGCACCTCCGACATCAAATCGTCGTAGGATTGTGCGATCTCGTTCATCAAGACCGAGGCCACCAGGCACCAAGCCATCAGGCGACGGGCAGCCAAGAGGTTCTTCAGTCCCAAGCCCGTCATCGCAGCCGTACCGTTCGTGGCGGCCAAACCCTCACGAAGGTGCATCGAGAGGGGTTTCAGCCCCTCCTCCGCAAAGACCTCCTGCGTCTTGCGCTTCTCACCGCGGTAGAAGACCTCGCCCTCGCCGATCATCGCCAGAGCAATGTGCGAGAGCTGCACCAAATCGCCGCTTGCACCCACACTGCCATGCTCCGGCACAACGGGGTAGATTTCGCGGTTCAGCAGCTCAACCAAGAGGTCGATCACCTCCACATGCACGCCCGAGCGAGCCTGCACGAAGGTCATCAGGCGTGCCAGCATGGCACCGCGCACCGCCTCGATCGGCAGGGGCGCACCGGCACCCGTCGAGTGGCTGCGAATGATGTTGTATTGCAGTTGGGTCAGCTTATCGTCCTCGATGCGCCACTGCGCCATCGGGCCAAAGCCGGTATTGATGCCGTAGATTACCTTCTCGCGGGCAAAGTCGGCCAAAAACAGGTAGCAGGCCTCCACCTCACGACGCACCTCAGGGGCAAGCGCGATCGGCTGACGGCCGATGACAATTGCCTCGATTTGGTCGAGCGTAAGCGTTTTTTGGATCTGTATCATTCCTTCAAAAAGGGTCTTTAACTTTTCTAACTCAAAATTGAGTACAAAAGTACAATATAAATCCCTTTTCGGCAAACTTTTCGGGCTTTTTATACCAATTTAATACGCGCGAGCGAAAAAGAGCAAAGAGCAAAGAG
>CAYOEE010000002.1:0-25023 GCA_964402935.1 uncultured Alistipes sp.
TCGCGCATCTCGGCCACGGCCATCATCAAATCGACCGACTTGTAGTCGTGCAGCTTCGCGGCATTGTAGCCCAAGAGTTCCATCAGCTGGAGTTTCGTCTCGCCTCGATAGGGAGGCAGGTAGTGAATCCGACGACCCAGGCGAATGGCCTCCGAGAGGTGATCGGCCAACGTGGCAAAGGGATAGGTCTTCTCAACTCCTACCTCGGCACCCATCTCACGGAGCGTGGGCTGCGGGCCGGTCCAGATGATATCTTCGACCGTAAAGTCGTCGCCATAGAGGGCTGCCTCGCCCGTCTCGGCATCAAGCAGACCTATCAAGGTCGGGGTATTGAGGCCGAAGTAGTAGCGGAACGTGGAGTCCTGGCGGAAGTAGTAGGCGTTGTTGGGGTAGTTGTTGGGCGAGAAGGTGTTGCCGGGCAGCAAAATCAAACCCGAACCCATCTTCTCGGCAAGCGTCTTACGACGCGCCACATAGGTCGAAGGAGCAAACATAGCTATCTTGTTTTTAGAATCAATAATTTCACATTTTTTCGAGTTTCGCAGGGCTACTCCTCGACAGGGACAAATTTATAGAGCTGGTCGCCACGACGAATCAGCTCCGCGGTGCGGATGGCGCACAACTCACCCTGCTCGACGCGATGCGTAATCTCGCCATCGGGGCCGTGCAACTCCTCACACTTCTGCTCCACGACACCCGTGGTCGGGCCGAGGAAGAAGATCTCCTCCGTCACCTCGAGCGGTGCAGCCTCCACCAAGACCTCGGCCACCGAGATCTTCTTGTAGAAATTGACCACCTTGCCCACATAGACCTTGCGACGTGTCGCAGCCGAGCCGTAGTGCTCACTGTGCTCGGCCACGGGACGACCGGCGTAGTAACCCTCCCAAAAACCGCGGTTGAAGACCTCCGAGAGGCGCTCCTTGAGTGCGGCAGCCGTCGTGGGGTTATACGTCCCGTCGGCTATCATGCGCAGGGCACGGTCGTAGCACTCCACCACCCTTTTTACATACTCCGCACCGCGGGCACGACCCTCGATCTTGAGCACCTTCACGCCACTTTGGATGAAGCGATCCAGGAAGTCGATCGTGCAGAGGTCTTTGGGCGAGAGAACATAACGGCCGTCCACATCCAGCTCGGCACCCGTCTCCTTGTCGCGGACGGTATATTTACGACGGCACAACTGGCGACAAGCACCCCGATTGGCCGAACAGTTCGTCTCGTAGAGCGAGAGGTAGCATTTGCCCGAAATCGACATGCAGAGTGCCCCGTGGGCAAACATCTCGATCTCGACCAGCTCTCCCTTCGGGCCACGAATATCGTTCTCGACAATCTCGCGGTGAATCGCGGCCACCTGCTCAAGGGTCAATTCTCGCGCCAAAACGACCGTATCGGCCCATTGCGAGAAGAACTTCACCGCTTCGGAATTCGAAATATTGCTCTGAGTCGAGATATGCACCTCCTGCCCGATGCGACGTGCATAGAGGATGGCGGCCATATCGGTTGCGATGATGGCATCGACCCCCTCACGACGGGCGCGGTCGATCACCTCCTGCATCGTGCGCAGTTCGTCTTCATAGACTACGGTATTGACCGTCAGGTAGGCCTTCACGCCGGCTGCATGGGCCGTGGCGACAATCTGCGCAAGATCGTCGAGCGTAAAGTTGGCCGCCGAGGCCGAACGCATATTGAGTTTCCCGACCCCGAAATAGACCGAGTCGGCACCCGCCTCGATGGCGGCCGCCAAGGCTTCATACGACCCTACGGGGGCCATCAGTTCAATGTCGCTGCGCTCCATTGACAATTAAAAATTAAGAATTAAAAATTGCGTTTTACGCACTTCGCACCCTTTTACGCCTTTTTCGCCCTTCGCACTTTACGCGCCTTGCTCAAATTTTGAATTTTGAATTTTAAATTCTAAATTTTGAATTTATTTATTTCTTCCCATCAGGCTTTGGGCGTAAGCACGCAACGGCTCCACACGCGCCGGATCGACCGTCAGCGTATCGAGTTGCGCGAGGGCACGCTCAAAACGCACGGCAATCTGCTGCTCGGTCAGGTGGGGCACATCGAGCCGATCGTAAAGGGCCTTGATGCGGGCGATCTTCTCCTCGTCCGAAAGGCTGCGATCGAGGTGGGTCGAGCGCAAAATCTCGCGCTGCTCGTCGTCAGCATGGCTCATGGCCGTAATCATCAGGTAGGTCTTCTTTCCTTCCAAGATATCGCCACCGATGGCCTTGCCGAGGCGCTCGTCGCCGTAGCTGTCGAGCAGGTCATCCTGCAACTGGAAGGCCAAACCCAGCTCAATGGCAAAGCGACGCAACGCCTTGCACTCCTCCTCGGAGGCACCGCCCAGCATCGCACCGATCACCACGGCACCGGCCAACAAAACCGAAGTCTTCAGCTCGATCATGCGCATATATTCGACCACCGAGACCTTCTGCTTGGTTTCGAAATCCATGTCGTACTGCTGACCCTCACACACCTCCAGCGCCGTCTCGGAGAAGACCGAGAGGATCGGCGAGAGGTTGTCGGTCTGCGTGCGACCCAGCAGGCGATAGGCCTCAATCATCATCGCATCGCCCGACAAGATGGCCACATTCTTGCCCCACTTGGCATATACCGAGGGCTTACCGCGACGCAACAGGGCGTTATCCATGATATCGTCGTGCAGCAACGTAAAGTTGTGGAACACCTCGATGGCTACCGCAGCAGGCAGTGCCCGCTCGTAGTCATCGGCAAAAAGCCCGTAAGAGAGCAGGAGCAAGACGGGGCGCAGGCGCTTACCCCCCCCCTGCATCGAATAGCTGATCGGGGTATATAGTAACTCCGGCTCGGCCGGCATCTCCATCTGTGCCAGGTAATTTTCCACCCGGCCAAGCAAATTTTCAGCGTCTAACATGCTTAAATAGCCTTATAAAGTTGAATTCTGAGCCAAAATTAGCAAAAATCTTGGTTACTGCCGAATTTTGCCGTAACTTTGTGTGTCAAAATTTTGCTTATAAACGCTTAACGTAATATGAAAAAACTTGCTATCGGCATCGACATCGGTGGAATCAACACCGCATTCGGCCTGGTCGATGAACAGGGTGATGTGTATGCCGAATCGGTGATCTCCACCCGCAAATACCCCTTCGTAGAGGATTATCCGGCCTATGTCGAGGAGCTGAGCCGCTCGTTGCGCGCCTTGCTCCACGGCATCGAATTCGAGTATGAGCTGGCCGGCATCGGCATCGGTGCTCCGAATGCAAACTACCACTCGGGACTTATCGAGCAACCCGCCAACCTGTGGAAATTCCGCCCCGAGGATACGAACCGCGACGAGCAGCGTCGCCTCTTCCCCCTGGCCGACGACCTTTCGAAGGCCTTTGGCGGCGTGAAGAGCCTCATCACAAACGACGCCAATGCCGCCACGATCGGCGAAATGGTCTATGGCAACGCCAAGTCGATGAAGGATTTTATCATGATCACACTCGGCACGGGTCTCGGATCGGGCTTTGTGGCCAACGGCGAGATGATCTACGGCCACGACGGCTTCGCCGGTGAGTTTGGTCACATCATTGTCGAGCGCGGCGGGCGCGAGTGCGGATGCGGTCGCAAAGGTTGCCTGGAGGCCTACGTTTCGGCCACGGGTATCAAGCGCACGGCCTTCGAACTGATGGCCCGCATGAACGACGCCAGCTCCCTGCGCGAGATTCCCTTCAAGGATTTTGATGCCGCGATGATCTCGGCCGCCGCCGACAAGGGCGACCCTATCGCCAAGGAGTGCTTCCGCTTCACGGGCGAGATGCTGGGTCGCGCCCTGGCCGATGTGGTGACGGTCACCTCCCCCGAGGCAATCTTCCTCTTTGGCGGTCTGGCAAAGGCCGGCAAGCACATCTTCGAGCCGACGAAGTGGTACATGGAGGAGAACATGATGTACGCCTTCAAAAACAAAGTGCAGCTCCTGCCGAGCGGTATTCAGGGCAAGAACGCCGCCATCCTCGGCTCGGCCGCCCTCGTTTGGCAATTCCTGCAACCTAAAAACAACCGCTAATGGACATCTTAGAAGCCATCCTGCTCGGTATCGTACAGGGTATCACGGAGTTCCTGCCCGTTTCGTCGAGCGGCCACCTGCAAATCGCCAAGGAGCTGCTGGGCGTCGAGCTGGAGAATAACATCACCTTTGACGTGACGCTCCATGCCGCCACCGTGCTGAGCACGATCGTGGTGCTGTGGCGCGAGTTGTGGAAGCTCGTCAAGGGGAGCTTCTCGACGCATTTCAACGACCAGCAGGCCTACATCCTCAAGGTCGTCCTTTCGATGATTCCGGCCGGTATCGTGGGCGTGCTGTTTGCCGATCAGATCGAGGCGCTCTTCACCTCGCTCTGGTTTGTGGGGCTGATGCTCCTTTTGACAGCCTGCCTGCTGAGCTTCGCCTACTACGCCAAGCCGCGTCCGAAGGCCGAGATTACCTACCGCGACGCCTTTCTGATCGGCCTTTCGCAAGCCGTAGCCACCATGCCCGGTCTTTCGCGTTCGGGCACGACCATCGCCACGGGTCTGCTGCTGGGCAACGAAAAGAGCTCGGTGGCCAACTTCTCGTTCATCATGGTCATTCCGGTTATCCTGGGCAAGATGCTCCTGGATATTCTTTCGGGTGAAATGGCCGCCATGAGCGTGCCGACCGCGGCCCTCGTAAGCGGTTTTTTGGCCGCCTTCATCTCGGGCACGCTGGCCTGCAAATTCATGATCGAGATCGTCAAACGCGGTCGCCTCATCTGGTTTGCCCTCTATTGCGCCGTGGTGGGTGCTATCTGTCTGATCTATTCGCTTTAAGGGATGGCCTACACGGAAGAGTTGCGCGGACTGAATTTCGAGGAGGGCTACATTGCCGTCATCGACAAGCCCCTCTATTGGACCTCGGCCGACGTGGTGCGCAAGATCAAATACGCCCTGCGCCGATGCGGCTACCGCAAGATCAAGGTGGGTCATGCCGGCACGCTCGACCCGCTGGCTACGGGCGTGCTGATCGTCTGCATCGGGCGCGCCACGAAGATGGTCGAAGCGCTGCAAGCTGAGGAGAAGGAGTATGTGGCCGAAGTATGTTTCGGCGCTACCACCCCGAGCTACGACTGCGAGCACACGGTTGATCACACCTACCCCTGGCGACATATCACCCCCGAGGTACTCGAGAAGGCTCTCACAGAGCTTTCGGGCGAGCGACCGCAATCGCCACCCCTCTACTCGGCCAAGAAGGTCGAGGGGTTGCGTGCCTACGAGATTGCCCGCGCGGGCGAGACGGTCGAACTAAAGCAGTCGCTGATCAACATCTACGAGATGCAGATCGAGCAGTACGAACTTCCGACCATGACCCTGCGAGTACGTTGCAGCCGTGGCACCTACATCCGTTCGCTGGCACACGAAATCGGTTGTGCCATGGGCAGTGGCGCCCACCTCAAGGCCCTGCGTCGCACTCGCAGTGGCGGCTTCACGGCCGAAAACGGATGGAATTTGGAAGATTTTTTGGAAAATTTGAAAAAATTTGAAACAAAATAGTCGTTTTTGCGTATTGTGTTAGATTGTTTTAACCCCAAAAGCACAGGTTACTTATGAAACTTTCGCAATACGGATACGACTTTACGCCTCAAATGGCGCAATATCCGACCATCAACCGTGACGATTCGCGGCTGATGGTCGTTCATCGTTCTACGGGTGAGATCGAGCACCGCGTCTTCAAGGACATCCTGGAGTACTTCGACGAGCAGGATCTCTTCGTCTTCAACGACACGAAGGTCTTTCCGGCCCGTTTGTACGGCAACAAGGAGAAGACCGGCGCCGAGATCGAGATCTTCCTGCTCCGTGAGTTGAACCGCGAGCTGCGTCTGTGGGACGTGCTGGTCGATCCGGCCCGCAAGATCCGCATCGGCAACAAACTTTACTTCGGCGACGACGACCTGCTGGTGGCCGAGGTGATCGACAACACCACCTCGCGCGGCCGCACACTGCGTTTCCTCTTCGACGGCTCCTACGAGGAGTTCAAAGAGGCCCTCTTCGCCCTGGGCGAGACGCCACTGCCGCGCTGGATCCGCGAGAAGGTCGAGCCGGAAGATGCCGAGCGCTACCAGACCATCTTTGCCCGCAACGAGGGTGCCGTAGCTGCCCCGACGGCCGGTATGCACTTCTCGAAGCACCTCTTAAAACGCATGGAGATCAAGGGCGTAGAGAGCGCCTTCCTGACCTTGCACGTCGGCCTGGGTAACTTCCGCACGGTGGATGTCGAGGACCTCTCGAAGCACAAGATGGACTCCGAGCAGTACATCGTCACGCCCGAGACGGCCGAGGCCGTGAACCGCGCCAAGCGCGAGGGTCGCAAGATTCTCTCGGTCGGCACGACCGTCATGCGCACGCTCGAAACGGTGACTTCGACCGGCGGTCAGATCAAGGCCGACGAGGGTTGGACCAACAAATTCATCTTCGCGCCCCACGACTTTGCCGTGGCCGACGCCATGGTGTCGAACTTCCACCTCCCCTACTCGACGCAGCTGATGATGGTGGCCGCTTTTGGCGGATACGACCTGGTGATGAAGGCCTACGAGGAAGCCAACAAGGAGGGCTACCGCTTCGGTACTTACGGAGATGCCATGCTGATTTTGTAAAAAGCAACCAAAAAGCCGCCTCGAAGCTCTTTTTTGCACCGCAACGGGTGTAAAAAGAGGGCAAAATTCGGAAAAATTCACTATCTTTGCACTTGTAAAACCACGCAATATGGCCAACAAGATTCTGTATATGTGTCAGGAGATTACTCCCTATCTGCCCGAGACGGAGTGCTCCACGCTTTGCCGCCAGCTGACGCAGGCGATGCAGGAGCGCGGTAACGAGATCCGCTCCTTCATGCCGCGTTACGGCTGTATCAACGAGCGACGCCACCAGCTGCACGAGGTGATTCGTCTGTCGGGTATGAACCTCATTATCGACGACAACGACCACCAGCTGATCATCAAGGTTGCCTCGATTCCCTCGGCCCGCGTACAGATCTATTTCATCGACAACGACGACTATTTCGCCCGCAAAGCGGTGCTCGTAGAGCCTGAGACGGGTGAGGCCTTCCCTGATAACGACGAGCGTGCCATCTTCTTCGCACGCGGCGTGCTGGAGACGGTCAAGAAGTTGCGCTGGGCACCTACGGTGGTGCACTGCCACGGCTGGCTCACGGCTGTCGGCCCGGTCTATCTGAAGCGCATCTTTGCCGACGACCCGATCTTCCGCGACGTAAAGGTGGTCGTGTCGCTCTACGGCGATTCGCTGCCCGGCAAACTCGACCCCGAATTTGCCTCGAAGATCGCCAGCGAGGGGGTTACGGATAAAAATCTGGAAATTTTAAAGGATCCTTCATACGAAAATCTCTGTCGTTTCGTTCTTGATTATGCCGACGGCGTTGTACTCGCTTCGGAGCAGATCTCGGACGAGGTGCTGAAGATCGTGCGCGAGAGCGGTAAGCCGACCCTGGAGTACCAATCGCCCGAGGCCGCAGACTTTTTCGATAACTACCATAGATTCTATGACGAAATTCAATAAATACCGTCGGGCGCTTCTCATCCCGCAGATCGTACTGGCCGTCCTTGCCTCGTTGGCGCTGACGGCCTGCGATGTAATGGTAGATGATACGCTCGGCTCGAACCTCGTGCCCGAGAACCAGCAGATGAAGGCCGGCTACCTGGCACTCGACAACCTCAACCCGCGTCGCTATGTCGAAACGCGCCTTTACCAGACCGACTCGATCGTCAGCTCGAACCTGTCGTATGGTTACTTCGGTTCGATCAAGGACGAGCGCATGGGTCGCCGCGAGGCCGCCTTCCTGACCCAATACACGAACTACTACACGGTCGATTCGGGCTACTTCGGTTATATGCCGATCTTCGACTCGGCCATGTTGTTGCTCTCGATCAACGAGTGGGGCGGCGACACGACCATCACGCAGCAGTTCGGTCTCTACGAGGTGACTTCGAACGACTACCTCAAGCAGAGCGAGGATACGACCTTCTACCTGCGCTTCGACCCCGAGAAGGAGGGCGTTGTAAGCGAGGAGCCGCTCTTTACCTTCGAGCTTGGTGGCGAGAAGGGTCCCGCCACAACCCAGGTGACGCTTACGCCGACCGAGGCGGGCATGAAGTTTGTGGATCGCCTCTTCCTCAAGGATGGTAAGTACAAGAACGACTACTCGATCTACAGTCCCGACAGCATTGCTCAGTGGCTCGAGGAGTTCAAGGGTCTCTATATCAAACCGATCGAAGAGCCTGAGGGAGAGGGATTCCTCTACTCGACCACGCTCAACGAGTCGGCACTCTCGATCTATGGACGCAACCGTCGCCAGGAGGATCCCTCGCTGATTCAGGATACGGTCGGTATGCTCTTCTACTTCATCGACGCCTACAACCAGAACTCGAACGTCTCGATCAACCACATCAAGCACGACTACTCGGAGGGTACGCAGAACTTGGATGTGGCCGCTGTAAACGAGCAGCAGGAGGTGCGCCCCGAGAGCTCGGAGCTGATTGTCGAGGGTATGGGTGGCGTGGTTTCGGAGCTGACCTTCACGCAGGAGTTCTTCGATACGCTGGATCAGATTCTCAAGGATGAGTACGAGGCCACGAAAAAGGAGTTCACGACCTTTGCCTTCTCGCAGGCAATGATCTACTTCTACTTCCCGTCGAGCATCTACGACTACCTCTCGATCACGCCGGCACTGGGTGAGCAGTACGACAACCTGATCAAGGAGATGGACAAGGCGCAGAGCCGCCTGGGCCTTTACACCAACTACAAAGGTCTTGTTGGCGTCTCGGATTACGCCTACGCCTACGAGGAGAGCACCACGCTCGACTACGACGGCTACATCAACCGCAGCCACGGACGCTACGCGATGAACATCACGGGCTACATCCAGCAGTTGTGGAACAGCTACCGCCTGGAGTGCGAGGCGGCCGAAAAGGAGGGGCGTTCCGTCGATCTTGACAAGGTGTCGGGACGCACGATCTACCTCGGTCCGGAGGCCTACAGCCTCTACACGCTTTCGTATAGTTTCGTGCAGGGAGCCAACAACGATGCAGAGGAGGAGCTGTCAGCTCCGATCCGATTTGAGTTTACCTATAATATGATCCGCTAAGGGTCTAAAAACAAGCCAAAGGCGAAACCTGAGTCCCGGACTTGGGTTTTCGTGTTTTAATAACTTGCCGCCCTCGAGGGTGGCTTTAAGAGAAGATATACAGTCTGTTATGCAGGAAAATTTAGTAATTGTCGAGTCACCGGCCAAGGCCAAAACGATCGAGAAATTCCTGGGTGGAGATTTCATGGTGCGATCCAGTTTCGGCCACATCCGCGACCTGGCCAAGAAGGGTCTGGGCATCGAGGTAGCGGAGGGCTTTACCCCCGTCTATGAGATTCCGACCGACAAGCGCAAGGTGGTCAGCGAACTCTCGAAGCTGGCCAAGGACCGCACGGTGTGGCTCGCTTCCGATGAAGACCGCGAAGGAGAGGCCATCGCATGGCACCTGACCGAAGTGTTGGGTCTCCCGATCGAAAAGACGAAGCGCATCGTCTTCCACGAGATTACGAAGAAGGCTATTCTGGAGGCAATCGAAAAGCCACGCACGGTCAACATGAACCTGGTCAATGCCCAGCAGGCTCGTCGCGTGCTGGATCGCCTGGTGGGTTTCGAGCTTTCACCCGTGTTGTGGAAGAAGGTTCGTCCATCGCTCTCGGCCGGTCGCGTGCAGTCGGTTGCCGTGCGCCTGATCGTAGAGCGAGAGCGAGAGATCATCGCCTTTCACTCGACCCCATATTTCCGCGTCGTAGCCCAATTCCACGCCCAGGACGATCCGGAGAAGACGCTCTTCCGCGCCGAGCTGACGAAGCGTTTCGATACGGCTCAGGAGGCCGAGGAGTTCCTCCGCTCGTGCAAGGGAGCTTCGTTCCGCGTCCTAAAGAGCGAGGAGAAGCCTGCACAGCGCTTCCCCGCACCCCCCTTCACGACCTCGACCCTGCAACAGGAGGCCGGCCGCAAGCTCGGCATGAGTGTTTCGCAGACGATGTCCGTGGCTCAGCACCTCTACGAGCAGGGACTTATCACCTACATGCGTACCGACTCGGTCAATTTGGCCGTACAGGCATTGGCGCAGTGCAAGGAGGAGGTCACGAAGCACTTTGGCGAGGAGTACCACCGCTGGTTTAACTATAAGACCAAGAGCAAGGGTGCTCAGGAGGCTCACGAGGCGATTCGTCCTTCGTATATCAACCGCCAGACGATCGAGGGCACGACGGCCGAGAAGCGCCTCTACGACCTGATTTGGAAGCGCACCGTAGCCTCGCAGATGGTACCTGCCGAGCTGGATCGCACGACCATCACGATCGAAATCGGCGGCTCGGAGTATCAGTTTGTAGCTCAAGGCGAGGTGATCCGCTTCGACGGATTCCTGAAGCTCTACTCCGAATCGACCGACGAGGAGCAGGCGGCCGAGCAGGGCGAGGGTCTGCTGCCGAAACTCACGGCAGGCGATTCGCTCACGGCCAAGCAGATTACCGCCACGGAGCGCTTCACGATGGCCCCCTCGCGCTACAACGAGGCATCGCTCGTCAAGCGCCTGGAGGAGCTTGGCATCGGTCGTCCTTCGACCTACGCTCCGACCATCACGACGATCATCAACCGCGGTTATGTCGAGAAGCAGAACCGCGAAGGCCATAAGCGCAGCTACCAGCAACTGACCCTCACGGCCAGCAAGCTCACCTCGAAGCAGCTGACCGAGAGCGTCGGCAAGGAGCGCAACCGACTCTCGCCGACCGACATCGGTATGCTTGTAAACGACTACCTCGAGACGCAGTTCGGCCCGATTCTGGACTACAACTTCACGGCCTCGGTCGAGAAGGAGTTTGACCGCGTGGCCGATGGCGAAATCACCTGGTCGAAGATGATCAACGACTTCTACGGTCCTTTCCACAAGATGGTCGATGAGGCGATCGGCACGCAGACCGACCGCACGAGCCAGGTGCGTGAGCTGGGTATCGACCCCGCGACGGGTCATGTGGTGCGTGCCCGCATCGGTCGCTACGGCCCGATGGTCGAGATCGAAGGGGGCGAGGAGGGCAAGAACCGCTTTGCCTCGCTCAAGAAGGGACAGCTCATCGAGTCGATTACGCTCGAGGAAGCGCTCGAACTCTTTGCCCTGCCGCGCACGGTGGGTGAGCTGGATGGCGAGGAGCTGGTGGTGGGCATCGGCCGCTTTGGCGCCTACATCCGCCACGGCAAATCGTTCACCTCGTTGCAGAAGGGCGATGACCCCTACACGGTAAGCTACGAGCGTTGCGTGGAGCTGATCAAGGCCAAGGAGGCCTCGGCAGCCGCTTCGCGCACCCCGTTGCGCACCTTCGAGGAGGAGAAGGAGCTGCTTGTCAAGCAAGGCCCCTACGGCGCTTACATCGCCTACAAGGGGAAGAACTACCGACTCCCGAAGGGCACGAAGATCGAGGAGCTTACGGCCGAGAAGTGCCTGGAGATTGTCGCCAAATCCAAGAAACGATAAAACCTTAAAACCAAATAGTTATGAAGAAGATGTTTACCTTGCTCGTTGCGCTGTGCTTTACGATGGTCGCAGGAGCACAAGCTCCCGAGAAAGAGGAGCCGAAGGGCTATGTATTCACCGATGTCAAGGTGATCGAGACGACGCCCGTCAAGAACCAGAACCGTAGCGGAACGTGCTGGTGCTACTCGACGATGACCTTCCTCGAGGCCGAGATTCTGCGTGCCGGTGGTGAGGCCGTGCATCTCTCGGAGATGTTCGCCGTGCGCCACGCCTACATGAAGAAGGCCGAGATGTATGTCCGTATGCACGGCCACCTGAACTTCGCCGAGGGCGGTGCTGCTCACGACGTCACGGAGGCGATCAAGGAGTACGGTATCGTTCCCAACGAGGTCTATACGGGTATGAACTACGGCACGGAGCTGGCCGACTTCCACGAGATCACCCCCATCATGACGGCCTATCTGGACGCCGTGATCAAGGCCGGTGACACGTCGCGTCGCCCGCTGACGACCGCTTGGAAGCGTGGTTTCAATGCCATCCTCGACGAGTACTTCGGCGAGCTGCCCGAGACGTTCGAGTGGAACGGCAAGGAGTACACTCCGAAGTCGTTTGCCGAGTCGCTGCCGATCGATATGGACGACTATATCGACCTCAGCTCGTTCACGCACCACCCCTTCTACGAGCAGTTTGTGCTGGAGGTTCCCGACAACTGGATGTGGGGCCGGGTTTATAACCTGCCGATGGAGGAGCTGATGCGCGTCGTAGATCACGCCCTGGAGAACGGCTACACGCTGGCCTGGGGTACGGATGTCAGCGAGAAGGGCTTCAGCCGCACGAAGGCCATCGGTGTGATTCCCGAGACCGACCCCAAGTCGATGAGCGGCACGGAGGCTGAGCGCTGGGGTGCCATGACGGCCAAGGAGCGTGAGGCTGCCCTCTACTCGTTCGAGAAGCCGACGAAGGAGCGCGAGATCACGCAGGAGATGCGCCAGGAGGCTTTCGACAACTACGAGACGACCGACGACCACGGTATGGTGATCGTAGGTACGGCCAAGGATCAGAACGGCACGGTATATTATAAGGTGCAGAATTCGTGGGATACGGTGAAGCCCTATGACGGTTTCTGGTACTTCTCGAAGCCCTTCGTGGCCTACAAGACAACCGACCTGATGGTCAATAAGAAGGCCCTGCCGAAGGATATTGCCAAGAAACTCGGCCTGTAAAAAGTTGAGAGTTGAGAGATTAAGGAACTTTTCTTCATTAGCTCAACAAAATGGGAGATAGCCTGAACCGTTGGCTATCTCCCATTTTTTGTTGAGCGGCTGAAAGCACGAAATCAACTTTCAACTCTTACCAGAATATGCTCCTCGTCGGGGTGCTCGATCCGAAGTTCCACCGCTTCGCTACCCCGAATCCGAGCCATGAGGCGATCTTGCTCGTAATGCACAATCTCGACCTCCTCGAAGCTCAACCCCTCGATGCCGGCCCACTTATAAATTGCCTCCTTGGCGCACCAGGCAGCGGCATGGAAGCGATTATCGGACGAAAGGGCCTGTTCGCAGGGAGTAAGGTATTTGGAAAGGATGCGCCCAAAACGACGATCGAGACGTTCGATATCGACTCCGACACGTTTATCGGAGAGCATTACCACCACCCGATCGCGGGCATGGCTGACGGAGATATACTCCTCCCGATCGGGCAAGATGGGGGCACCCACCTCGTTGTAGGCAATCTTGAGATCAGCCCCCAGCTGTTGGCGCAACACCGCCCGCCAGGTCAGGTACTCGCGGCGACGCTGCATCGAGCCGAACGAGGCGGCCTCGCTCAACTCCTGCTCGGTCGCCCACGGAGCTGCCTCGGCCTCGGTCATCAGCGACCGCACGAGGAGCTGCATGGTACTCATAAAACCTCAACTTTGATTTTGTCGATGCGGTGGTTCTCCATCTCGGTCACCGTGAAACGGAGGTTGTGGGCCGTGAACGAGTCGCCCTTGCGCGGGAAGTCGCGCTTGATTTCGAGCATTAGGCCGGCCAGCGTCTCAGCTTCGCCTTTGACGTCGGAGAAGGTATCCTCATCCAACTCCAAGATGCGCTCAAAATCGACAATATGGGTCTTACCCTCAAAGAGATAGACATTGGGAGCGAGCAACGTATAGAGCTTCTCGTCGGCATCGCTCTCATCCGAAATTTCACCGATAATCTCCTCGATGATATCCTCCAACGACACCAGGCCGAGGGTCGAACCGTACTCATCGACCACGATGGCCATGTGCACCTTGTTCGATTGGAAATCTTCCAAGAGGTCGTTGATCTTCTTGTGTTCGGGGATAAAGTAGGGCTTGCGAATCAGCTGTTGCCAGCCAAACTCGTTGCCACGATTCAGATGCGGCACCAGATCCTTCACATAGAGCGTACCGCGAATGTTGTCGATATCCTCGTCATAGACGGGAATACGCGAGAAGCCCGAATCGATGATCCGACGCTTGACCGTCTCGTAGTCGGCTGTCAGCTCCACGGCCGTGATATCGACGCGCGGTTTCATGATGGCGGCAGCCTCCGTATTGACAAAATTGACGATACCCGACAGCATCACGCGCTCCTCGTCGCTCTCGGTCTGGGTCATATCCACGGCATCGGCCAACTCGTCGAGCGATATCTCACGACGCAACGAGGCGTGCTCGCTGATGCGGTTTCCCGTGCGCACCAAGATCATCGCAATGGGGCGGAAGATCGCACGCAGGATGGTCATCGGGCGGGCGGCAAACGAGGCGACACGCGCCGGTGAGGTCTGTGCAAAGACCTTCGGAAGAACCTCGCCGCACAAGAGCAACAGGAAGGTGACCAGCACGGTCTTAAAGAGGAAGTCGAAGCGATAGAAGGTAAAGAGGTTGTCGATGATCGCAGCCGTCAGGATCGTAATGCAGATATTGACCAGGTTGTTCACCACCAAAATCGTGGCCAACAACAGATCGACATTACCCAGCAGGCGCACCACGCGCTCGGCAGCCTCGCCATCGTGCTGCTTCATGGCCTGCAAATCCTTGTGCGAAAGGGAGAAGAAAGCCGTTTCGGAACCCGACACAAAGGCCGAGACACACAAAAGGAATATCGTGAGGAGCAACATCCCCACGACATCACCCGAGAAGCCGTTAAATACGATCCACGCACTCTGCTCCATCACCATCCCCTAGCTTAGAAGAGCTGATTTTGATCCTCGGTCTTCGGCTCCAAACTCTCGATCGGCTCCTCACGCAGCACATCCTTGGCCTTCGTGTTGGTCTTGACGATCATCTTCACGTTGCGGGCCTTGAAGGCGGGCGTAGCTTTGAGTTGGTCGATCTTGTCGTAACGGTTCGAGCGAGCACCCAGCACGGCCGGCTCCTGCGAACGCTGCGGCTGCTTGGGCTGCATGGGTTTGATCGGCTCCAACACGGGGTGCTCCTCCTGCTCCAGGGGTTTCACAGGCTCCACCACCGGACCTGTCACGATGCGCTCCATGGCCGAATTGACATCCTCGTTCTCGCCCTCGAAGCCGGTGGCTACGAGCACAATCTCCAATTGATCACCCAGCGCAGGCTTCACGCTGTTACCCCAAATGATATTCGCCGTATGGATCACGCCGTTCTCGTCACGCACGCTGGCGTTCTGCTGAATGAAGGTCAGCACCTCGATCACCTCGTCGTAGATCAGATGATCCTCGTCATCGACCGAGATGTTGAGCAGAATGTTCTTCGCACCGGCAATCTGGTTGTGATCCAGCAGGGGCGAGTTGAGCGTAGCGGCAGCAGCCTCCTTGGCACGATTCTCACCCGAAGCCGAGGCCACAGCCATGTGGGCACGACCACTGCCGCTCATCACCTTCGACACATCGGCAAAATCGACATTGACCTGCGGGCTCTCCACGGTAATGATCTCGGCAATACCCTTCGTAGCGAGCGACAGCACCTCGTCGGCCTTGCCGAAGGCCTGACCGAGCGACATACGGCCATACAGCTCGCGGATATTCTCGTTGTTGATAATCAGGAGCGAATCGACCGTCTTACGCAACTTTTCGATACCCTCCTGAGCCTGCTTGTAGCGATCGGCACCCTCCAGCGCCAGGGGCGAGGTGACGATGGCAACCGTCAAAAGGCCCATCTCCTTGGCCAGCTCGGCAATCACGGGCGAAGCACCCGTACCCGTACCACCACCCATACCGGCCGTGATAAAGACCATGCGTGCACCGGCCTCGGTCAAAGCCTGACGCACCTCGTCGAGCGACTCGATGGCCAAATCACGACCCTTCTCGGGGTCGTTACCGGCACCCAGACCATCCTTACCGAGCTGAATCTTCAGCTCCACATCATTCTTATTGAGTGCTTGGCGATCGGTATTACATACCATAAACGTCACGCCCTCGATACCCATGTTCCACATGCGCTTCACGGCATTGCCACCGGCACCGCCGATACCCATGACCGTGATGATCGATTTCGAGCCGCGCTCAGCCTTCACCTGCGCCATTAAATCCTCTGCCATATATTTTTATCGTTAAGCCCGACCCGCCAAAGGCTTCAATCGGGGTTTGATCCACTTTCTTTTGCTTTTATTTTTTTCTCACCGTTGATTTAGATCTCCTCGTCACCCGGAGCCTCAAAACGTTTCGTGATATCCTCGAGCCAACCGCCGAAGCTCCACTTCTTACGTTTCTTCTCAGGCTTCTCGTAGATATCGGTCTCCTCCTCGATCTCCTCTTCCTTCTTCTTCAGGTCGGTAGCAGGCACCACAGGGGGCACATAGGGACGCTGCTCGATCGGCGTTACCGGCTTCTCCTCCTGTTTCGGAGTGGGTTGCGAAGCAGGTTGCGCGGGCTGTGCGGGCTGTGCGGGCTGCGGGGTCGGCTCGCTCTGCTGTGCGGGCTGCGACTCCACTTTGCGCACCGGCTCAGGCGTTACGGGACGCGCCGAGGGGGGCAAAACCACCTGGCTCTGCGTTGAACCACGCATCAAAAGACCCACCACCGTGGCGTAGGTCGGATCGTCCACCTTCTCGCACGAGGCCTCGGTAAGACCCATGTCGGGACGCGCGATGCGTACATCGAGCTTCGTGCCGAGGCGGAACAGCTCGTCGATATCCTTCAGGTTGGCCGAGCCACCCGTCAGGACGATGCCGTAGCCGAGTTTGCCGGCGTAGCCCGAGATCTTCAGCTCCTCGTTCACCAGGTCGATGATATCCATCGTGCGGGCCTCGATGACCGACGAGAGGTTGCGCAACAGAATCTCGCGCGACTCGCGGGCCGTGCGCCCCGTCACGCGAATCAGCTTATCCTCCGAGACGCGCTCCGAGACGGCCGAACCATACTTCTGCTTCAGGCTCTCGACAAAGCGCTCCGGAACACCCATCGTGCGAATATCGTAGTTGATGGCCGTGGCACCGATCGGAATCGAGGCCACATAGCGCACGATGTTGCGGTAATAGACCGTGACATCCGTCACACCGCCACCGATATCGACAACGGCCACACCCTCCTCCTTCTCGTCGGCCGAGAGCACCGCCTCGGCGGTTGCCATGGCGTTGGGAATCACACCCAGCAGCTCGACACCCACGCGCTTGAGCGCCATCTCCAGGCGCTGAATCGGGGTGCGCTGGCAGAGGACGAAGTTGAAGGTCGAGGAGAGCTTCGAGCCGAACGATCCGATCGGGTTCTGCACCTCCTGGTTCTGGTCGATGACGTAGTTCTGGGGAATACGCTCCATGATGGTCTCATCATCGGGCGCCTGGAGGTTACGCATACGGTCAAACAGGCCGGCCAAGTCCTGCTTGCTCACGCCATTCTTCGGATCGGCCACAAAGACATAATCGGTATGGCGGGCGCAACGCACGAAGTCGCCCGAGATACCGGCATAGGCCGACGTGATGCGGATACCTGCCTGCAGGCCGGCCTCCTCGAAGGCCTTACCCAGCACATTGCTCACATCTTCGATATTCTCGATGCGACCGGCAGCAACCCCCTTCACGGGTTTCGACACCAGCGCCTGAATCTCCATCGTTCCATCTTCGGCTTTCGAGGCAACACCTACCACAACGGCCGTAGAGCCTAAATCGACAGCTACAACATAGTTTTTCTTTTCCACGGTCTATATCTTGTTTTTTTTCGTCCAATCAATCGGAGGTAAAGGGCGAGTTTGCTTAAGGGGGTTTGTAAAGTACCTTAAGGGGACTTAAGGGGACTTAAAGGTGCTTAAGGTTCCTTAATGTTTTTTCCTCTTTGCTCTTTGCTCTCTCCTCTTTCCTCTTTGCTCTTTCCTCTCATCTACACACCACACGGTCGGCAAATCGTACATCCACCTCGCGGTAACGGTCCCAGCCCATGACGGGGAGACCTTTGCGGTAGAAGCGATCGAGCTTTTCGAACTTGTACGCAACCTCCTCCAGGCGGCCGAAGCGAATCACAAAGCGACCACTGCGGGGTATAAACGACAATTCCAATGCTCCGCCGGAGGTTCTCGTGGCGCAAATTTCAACCAACTCCGACCTCCAGAAAGCATCCTGCTCGATATGTTCTACAAAGGTAAGGAGTTTCATGAAATCTTCGTAGTATTTTTCCAACTTTTTTTGCTCGCGTCGCAACGACTCCTGCTGTTCGTCCAACTTGTCGATGCGCGCCTGAATCTGCCGACCCACATAGCGCAGGTGACGACGCGCAGCGGCCTTCTCGGCTCGTGTCTGCTCGACGCGCACCTCAAACTCCTCCTCCGTTTCGCGGTTAATGAGAAAGCCCCGTCGCTTGATGCGGTAACGACGCACCGAGTCGAGGCAACGGTCATTTTCGCGCTCGGCGCGGTAGTGAGGGTACTTCTCACGCTCCAGAGCCACGATCGTCGAGTCCAGCACCGCCAACCGACGATCCACCTCCTCGCGGAGCGAACCCTCGAAATCCACCGCCACGGGGGGACGGTAGTCACCCGTCAGCACCGGCACATAGAGCGCCGAGCGGGGCGGTGTGGAGAAGATATAACCCTCTTCGGTGGCGTAGCTGTCCATCCCGCCTGCGCGCAGGCGCAAAATCGGGCGACGCTCACTCAGCTCGATGCACAGCAACCCCTCCTCGCGGGTGTAGGCACGCACCCGATCGACAAATCCGTTGCGACGCAGGGTCTGCTCAATGGCGTGGAGCGACACGCTGTCGATCGGTTGAGCGAGCACATCCAATCCGCCACGACGCAGACGCTCACTCACCTCGCGCCGGCTGATGAGCGATCCGCGAGAGGTGCTGTCGAGCACCTCGATCCGAATCGCACCCACGGTTTGTCGCCCACGCGCACGACGCGTGAGGGTCGCGGCATAGAAAACGTATGCCACCACCAAGAGCCACAAGAGGGCCACGAGCACCGCGCGCAGGATTCGTTGCATCGTTGCTTTCAGTTATCGGGTTATCTTTGTTTTCAGCGCCTCGGCTACCCCCTCGCAGCAGGCGTCGATGTTCCCCGCACCGAAGGTCACCACCACATCGGTCGTCATCTCGCGCAGGGTCTCGGCCAGGGCCTCCCGTTCGACAATGCGGCAGGGAACGGTCACCCGCTCGGCAATGATCTCGGTCGTGATCCCCTCGATCGGCAGTTCGCGTGCCGGATAGATCGGTAGCAGCACCACCTCGTCGGCCTCCGAGAGCGCCTCGGCGAACTCCTTATAAAGGTCGCGCGTGCGGGTGTAGAGGTGGGGCTGGAACACGGCCGTCACCTTTCGCTCGGGGAACATACGGCAGACCGACGTAAGGGCTGCCGCGAGTTCACGCGGATGGTGGGCATAGTCGTCCATATAGACCTGCTGAGGCGTATTGAGGTAGAACTCGAAACGTCGCTTCACACCCGAAAAGTCGGCCAGCGCCTGTCGGAGCAGCTCCACATCGAGTGCCACGGACTCCTGACGAGCCATGCACCAGAGCGAGGCCACAGCCGCCACCGCATTTTCGATATTGACCCACCCGGGGATGCCGAGCGTACAATCCTCCACCACACGGTCGGGCATCACAAGATCGAAACGATAGTGACCACCCTCCACGAGGCGGATGTTGCGGGCATAGAAGTCGCAGGGGCTATCGTAGGCGTAGCGGTAGAGGGTGATTCCGGGATTGCGAAGCTCGATTTCGACCCCCGCTTTGAGAATCAGTGCACCTCCGGCCTTGATGCGCTCGACAAACTGCGAGAAGGCCTCCTTGACCGCCTCGTAAGTGCCGTAGATGTCGAGGTGGTCGGGATCGCAGGAGGTGATAACCGCCACGTCGGGCTTCAAGCGCAGGAACGAACGGTCGAACTCATCGGCTTCGACGGCCAGGCGCTCCCCCTCCCCCAGGACGAGGTTACCCGAAAAATTCTTCGAGATGCCCCCCAGGAAGGCCGAGCCGCCTCCCGTCACCGAACGGTTGAGCCACGCCACCAGGGTCGAAGTGGTGGTCTTGCCGTGCGTGCCTGCCACGGCCATCACGCGCTTACCCTCGGAGAGGTAGCCGAGCATCTGCGAACGCTTCTCGATGCGGAAGCCCCGCTCCACGAAGTAGCGATACTCCGCATGATCGGTCGGCACGGCCGGCGTATAGACCACAATCGTCGTCTCGGGATCGCGCATCTCAATCGGGATCGCCTCCACCGACTCGTCGTAGTGAATCTCGGCTCCCTCCTTTTCCAATTCGGCCGTCAGGCGCGTCGGCGTTCGGTCATAACCCGCCACACGGCACCCTTCGTGGAGGAAGTAACGTGCCAAGGCACTCATGCCGATACCGCCGATGCCCAAAAAGTAGTAGTGCTTCTGCATAGCGCTATTCAATCAATTTCAAAATTTCATCCACAATATCTTCCGCCGCATCGGGGCGTGCCAGACGCTCCAGGTTACGGCTCATCGCGCTGAGTTGCGCCTCATCCGTAAGGAGCTTGAGAGCCTCCCCGATTGCCTTGTCGCAACACTCCGCATCGCGTACCATCGTCGCCGCACCCTCCTTGACCAAGGCGCGCGCATTGGCCGTCTGATGATCCTCTGCCACGTTGGGCGAGGGGACAAACAGCACGGGCTTGGCCACCAGGCAAAGCTCCGACACCGTACCTGCGCCACTGCGCGAAATCACCAGATCGGCGGCCGCATAGGCGTAGTCCATGCGGTCGATGAAGGCGCCCTGCCAGATGTTCGTCGTGGGATGCTCGGCGAGGAAGTTTCGCATCTCTTTTTCGTAGTATTTGCCCGTCTGCCAGATCACCTGCACGGGGCACTCGCCCCCAAGCTCCGCGATCCAACGCTTCATCATCTCGTTCAGCGTGCGCGTGCCGAGCGAACCACCCACCACAAGGACCGTCTTCCGCTCGGCCGTAAATCCGAAGTGCTGCAAGGCCTCCTTTCGATCGGCACCCTCCTTCGAGAAGCGACCGCGTAGCGGGTTACCCGTCAGGCGAATACGATCAGCAGGGAAGAATCGCTCCATCCCCTCGTAGGCGGTGCAGATCTTCGCGGCCCGCTTGGCCAAAATTTTATTCGTCAGTCCGGCGTAGGAGTTCTGCTCCTGAATCAGGGTCTTGACCCCCATGCGCTGAGCCGCCCACAGGATCGGGGCTGAGGCATAGCCGCCAAAGCCCACCACGGCATCGGCCTTGAAATCGCGGATCGTGCGACGCGCCTTGCGGAGGCTCTTCAACACCTTCAGCGGCACAAGCAGGTTGCGCCAGTCGAGGCGACGTTGCAGACCTGCAATCGGCAGACCAACAATCCGATACCCCAGCGCAGGCACCTTCTCCATCTCCATCTTCCCCTCGGCACCCACGAAGAGAAGTTCCACCTCGTCACCCAGCCGACGCTTCAACGCCTCGGCCACCGCCACGGCCGGGTAGATGTGACCACCCGTACCACCACCGGAAAGAATGATTCGTTTCATGGTTTCTATCGTAAAAAGGCTCTTCCAAGCCCCCCAATTTTTAATTTTGAATTTGAATAATTTTGAATTCTAAATTCTAAATTTTGAATTCGTTATATGCCCCAATTGCCTCTGTCGAGCGAGCGGTAGCCGATTGCCTCGGCGATGTCGCTCTGCGTAATCGCGCTGCGTCCGGCCAGGTCGGCAATCGTGCGCGCCACCTTCAAGATGCGGTCGTAGGCACGCGCCGAGAGCGAAAGGCGCTCCATGGCTCGTTTCAGAAGTTGCTCCGAGGGAGCATCCAGCACGCAATATTCGCGCACCATGGCCGAATTCATGCGGGCATTCGTATGCACCCCCTCGATCCCCTCAAAACGCCGACGCTGCACCTCGCGGGCACGCATCACGCGCTCCCGAATCGTGGCACTCCGCTCCCCCTCGGCTGCCGACTGCAACTCCACGGGATCGACCGGCGTCACCTCGATGTGCATATCGATGCGATCCATCAAAGGGCCTGAAATGCGCCCCATGTAGCGAAGCACCGAGGTCTGCGAGCAGACGCACTCCTTCGTGGGGTGGTTGTAGTAGCCGCACGGGCAGGGATTCATGGCCGCCACGAGCGTAAAGTTGGCGGGGTAAGCCACGCTGTATCGGGCACGCGAAACGACAATCTCACGATCCTCCAGCGGTTGGCGCAGCACCTCCAACACCGAGCGCCCGAACTCGGGCAGCTCATCCAGGAAGAGGATGCCGTTATGTGCGAGGGAGACCTCACCGGGGCGGGGCGTTTGTCCGCCTCCGATGAGCGACACGGGCGAGGCGGTATGGTGCGGAGCACGGAACGGACGGCAACGCATCAATCCGTCGAAACGTTGCAGACCCGCCACCGAGTGGATCTTCGTGGTCTCCAACGCCTCCTCGGTTTGCAGCGGAGGCAGAATCGTCGGCAGGCGACGCGCCAGCATCGTCTTGCCCGAACCGGGCGAGCCGATCATCAGCACGTTGTGACCTCCTGCAGCGGCAATCTCCAGGGCACGCTTCACGTGTACCTGCCCCTTCACATCGGCAAAATCTTCGGCATAGCGACTCGCGTTTTCCTCCACCGCAGGCTCTTCGGCCACGGTCGGTTGCAGGGTAACGTCACCATTGAGAAAGTCGATCGTTTGGCGCAGACTCTTGACACCGATAATCTCCAGCTCCCCCACCACGGAGGCCTCGGCAACATTCTCCTCCGAGAGGATCATCCGCTTCAGACCCGCCTTGCGAGCCGCCAGCGCCAGCGACAAGACACCGCGCACGGGCTTCACCGTACCGTCCAGCGACAACTCGCCGGCCAGCATCGACTCCTCCAACATCGGCACCTCGACACGCCCCATGGCGGCCAAAATACCGATGGCTATCGGCAGGTCGAACGAAGCTCCCTCCTTCTTCAGGTCGGCAGGGGCAAGGTTTACGACCACCTTGCGTCCCGAGAATCGCTCCTCGGAGTTTTCAAAGGCGGCACGGATGCGCTCCTCGCTCTCCTTGACGGCATTGTCCGGCAGGCCGACCAGATAGAGACCCAGACCGCCACCGGCGATATTGACCTCCACACTTACCGGCACGGCATCAATGCCGACCAAGGCTCCTGCATGGGTTTTGACGAACATGATTTTATCGTTTTAGCGTAGCACGAATTAGAAGGGGACATCGTCGTCGATCTTCGGGGGCGCCGGATTGAAGGGCTGACCACTCGTCGGGGGCAGGCCGAACTCGTCACCACCCGTCGCTGCACCCAAGCCGCCACCGGTCGCAGCAGCGCCATTGGCTCCGCTGGCGTAGTCGTCGTAGGCCTGATTCATATCGGCCGCCTGCTGGGGCGGGAGCATCGAATCGTCGGGGTCCATAAAGCGAGCCTGGTCCTTCACGAAGCGCAGGTTCACATCGCAGACCGCACCGTTACGGTGCTTGGCGAGGATGATCTCCGCCATACCGGCCGTCGGCATACCGTTCTCGTCTTGGTGGATGCCGTAGTACTCGGGACGGTGGATGAAGGCCACGATATCGGCATCCTGCTCAATGGCTCCCGACTCACGCAGGTCGGAAAGCTGCGGACGCTTCGAACCACCGCGCATCTCGGTCTGACGGCTGAGCTGCGAAAGGGCGATGATCGGCACATTCAGCTCCTTGGCAATCGCCTTCAGCGTACGCGAGATGAAGGCCACCTCCTGCTCGCGGTTGCCGTTCTTGGTCTCCGTGCTGCCGGTCATGAGCTGCAGGTAGTCGATGATGATGATCTTGATGTCGTTGTGAATCTTCAGACGGCGCGCCTTGGAGCGGAACTCGAAGACCGACAAGGCGGGTGTATCGTCGATGAAGAGGGGCGCATTCGAGAGGGGCTTGGTGGCCGACTCAAGGTGACGCCACTGCTCGGGCGAAAGACGACCCGACTTCACGTCGTTGCCCGCCAGACCCGTCTCGGCGACGATGAGTCGCATCATGAGCTGCACGGCCGACATCTCAAGCGAGAAGAAGGCGACCCCCTGGTCATAATCCACGGCCATGTTGCGGGCCATCGAGAGCACGAAGGCGGTCTTACCCATCGAGGGACGGGCCGCCACAATAATCAGGTCCGAGAGCTGCCAGCCGAGCGTCACGCGGTCGATGGCCATGAAGCCCGACGGCACACCGTTGAGCGACGAGGAGTTCTTCGAAGCCTCCTCGATCTGCTCCAGAGCGCGACGCAGGATATCCTTCGAGGTCTGCACCGAGCGCTTCACATGACCCTCCGAGACCTTGAAAATCTCACCCTCGGCGTAACTGATCAGCTCCGTCACGTCGGTCGATTCGTCGTAGGAGCGACGCTGAATCTCGGTAGCCGAGCGGATCAACTCGCGCTGCACATACTTCTGCGCCACGATCTTGGCGTGGAACTCCACGTTGGCAGCCGCGGCCACCTTCTGCGTCAGCTGTGCCAGATAGACCGCACCGCCCACCTTCTTCAGCTCCTGCTTGACCTTCAGGCGCTCGGTAACGGTGTAGAGGTCGATCGGTTTCAGCTCGGTCGAGAGTTCGCTGATGGCTCGGTAGATCAGGCGGTGTTCCTCGGTGTAGAATGCATCGGCCGTGAGGTACTCCTGCACGGCAATGATGGCATCCTTCTCGAGCATCAGGGCACCCAGCACCGCCTCCTCCAGCTCAACAGCCTGAGGGGGGACGTTGCCCGCAACTTCGGTCATTGCTTCATAAGCCGCCCGATTACGGGCAGCGGGGGTATATTCTTTCGCCATGTTTGGGAATCTGTTTTCAACAAAAAACAAAAGTAGCAAAAGAGAGCGACATTTCAAAGCCGAACCTAAAGGTTCGGTGTCAAAAAGTGTGTTGATAACCCGCCAAATCGCCCCAAGGCTCTGCGTAGGTCGGATTCCGATGTGGAAAAGTTTTGAAAAAAGGCCGGCAAGAGCCGGCTTTTGAGAGAGGACGGAAAAGGCGAAAAGGGCGGGAAGGGGCGATTCTTTAATCTCCTTAATTTCATTAAGATCGTTAATCTCATTTTAATCGTTAGCTTCCACAACCCCAACAAAGCCCCGCTCTTAGCTTTTTTTTGATTTTAGAGGAGCAG
>CAYOEE010000003.1:0-24997 GCA_964402935.1 uncultured Alistipes sp.
CACTTGTGACCCACGGTGACCATCGGATCGGGTACGGCGATCTTCCAGTTCGGGAGGATATCCGACGTGGCATCGAGGAACTTGGCGGCAATCTGATTCAGCACCTGACCCTTGAAGGGAATACCCTTCGGCAGTACGACGTCAAAGGCCGAGATACGGTCCGAAACGACCATCACGAGGTAGTCGCCCTCGATCGAATAGACATCGCGCACCTTGCCCACATAGTGATCCTGCTGACCCGGCAGGTTGAAATTGGTCTTTACGATAGCTTCCATGGTGGATATGATTTTTTGTTTTTGTTTCCGAGCCACAAAAATAGAATTCAAAATTTAGAATTCAAAATTCAAAATTATTTTTTTGCACACGGCCACAGGCCCCATGGGGTCATATAGGCCTCATGGCCCTTATCCGCTTTCAGCTGACCGCTGATTGCTGATCGCTGACCGCTACTTAAAAATCAGCTGGGCGAACTCCGTGAGGTAGATGCGCCAGTTGCGCCAGGTGTGGGCACCGTCGCTTTGACGGAACGTGTAGGGAAACTCCATAGCATCGAGTTGTTTGCGGAACTCTGCGTTCATATCCCACAAAAAATCCTCCTCTCCGATACCTATCCAATAAAGCCGGAAGCCGTTGTCGCGTTGCGTGCGGAGTGTCTGCTCCATGTCGGCGTAGAACGTCTCGTCCTTGCCCTTCATCGTGGCGGCCGAGAAGAGTCCTATCCAGTCGAACGTGCGGGGCATTGTGCGCGAAATGTGCAGGGCGTGGAATCCGCCCATCGAGAGGCCGGCAATGGCGCGTTTTTCGCGCTTGGCAAGGGTGCGATAGTGCTTATCCACGTAGCGAACCACCTCGCCAAACGATTTTTCGAACGAACCCTCCATGGTCTTCGGAAGTTGGAATTGGGGCTTGTAAAGTCCCTGCGGACAGTGTCCCGGAGCGGCCTGCTGAATGGCGTTGCCGTTGGTCATGACGACAATCATCTTCTCGGCCTTCCCTGCGGCAAGCAGGTTGTCCAGAATCTCGGCCGTGCGACCCAATGCCGGCCATGCCTCCTCGTCGCCACCCATGCCGTGCAGCAGGTAGAGCACCGGATAGCGCCCCTTGCCCTGCTCGTAGCCGGGCGGGGTGTAGATCGTCATGCGACGTCGGATGCCGAGCGTGGGGGAGTCGTACCATACCTTCGAAAGCGTGCCGTGCGGAATATCCTGCACGCTGTACAGATCACCGCGCTCACCCTTGACAATGAATAGGTTGCTGACGGTGGCGATGTCGCGCACCGTATGCACGTTCGAGGGGTCGATGACGCGCACGCCGTCCACCTCGAATGCGTAGGTATATAGCTCCGAATCGAGCGGTGGAGTAGTGGCCTCCCAGACTCCCTCGGCGTTGCGCTTCATGGGGAGCTTTTCGACAGCAAAATCCCCCATGACAAAGACTTCGGAGGCGGTTGGGGCGGTGTAGCGGAACGTGACCGAACGGTCGGCGTGCTGTTCGGGCGAGTAGCTCAGGGAGTAGTCGTTCTGTGCAGACAGTGAGAGGGTCGTTAGGAGCGCGAAGAGAAGTGTAAAGAGATGTTTCATGGCGTATAAAGTGTTTATTTGCCCTCTAACCAGGTCATGAAATCGGTCGTGCGCGAACGGGATACGAATGCATCGAAGTCCGGCTTTGGAATCAGATTGACTTTCAGGCGGTTCGACGGATGTTTCGAGATGCCGGCAATGGCACGGATCGAAACTGTGCAGTTGCGCGAAATGCGGAAAAAGTCGGCCGGTGAAAGCTCCTCGGAGAGTTGGTCGAGCGACTGGTCGAGGATGTAGCGACGTCCCTCATTCGTGACCAAGTGGGTGCTCTTGTCTTCAGCGTAGAAGTAGGCGATCTGCGTCGTCTCGATGACCGAAAGACGATCTCCGAAACGCACGACGAATCGTTTGCGGAAGGTCGGCTCACCCCCCCCCGTAAGGGCACTCTTCAGCGCCTCGATATCAATCGGTCGTACGCTTGCTTGTCTGTTTGCTTCGTCGGCTTTCAACGAACGGATGCAACGCTCCACAGCCCCCTCCAGCTCCTCGGGGTCGATCGGTTTTAAGAGGTAGTCGATGCTGTTGATGCGGAAGGCGCGTACGGCGTAGTTGTCGTAGGCGGTCG
This sequence comes from uncultured Alistipes sp., assembly GCA_964402935.1. Taxonomy (GTDB): domain Bacteria; phylum Bacteroidota; class Bacteroidia; order Bacteroidales; family Rikenellaceae; genus Alistipes. The sequence continues at coordinate 2,146 of CAYOEE010000003.1, forward strand.
TGATGACCACCTTGGCGTGTACATCGACCTCGGCGAAGATGTCGAAGCACATGCCGTCCGAAAGCTCGACATCCATGAAGATGATATCGGCTCGGTTTGCCGGGTTGCGGAGCCACTCCAGCGTTCCGCGCACGGAGCTTTGTGCCCCTACGATGCGCAGCGACTCGAAACGACGTTCGAGGGCACGACTGAGGTTGGCTTGAGCCGGCAACTCGTCTTCGACGATCAATACGTTGTACTTAGGTGTCATAGTAACGGAAGTTCTACGATAAATTCGGTATCGGTTTGCTCGATCCGGATCGGTTGGTCGGCCAGATCGAGGTATTGTTGGCGGATGTTTTTCAACCCCTTGCCCGTCGAGGGTTGCTTGCTCAGGCGGGGTTGCAGGCGATTCTTGACCCGCAGGTAGTCGCCCTCGATCGAGATCAGCACCTCGAGCGGTGCATCGGGGCTGACGGCGTTGTGCTTCGTGGCATTCTCGATCAGAAGTTGTAGGGCGCAGGGGACGATGTGGCGCATGAGTGCCTCCGAGGGGATCTCGTAGCGGACGCTGAAACCGTTGGTGAAGCGCTCCTGCAACAACTCGCCATACTTGCGGGCAAAGGTCAGCTCCTCCTGCAACGTAACAAGCTGTTCGTCCTCATTCTTAAGCATATAACGATAGCAGTCGGCCAGCTTGCGGATAAAGGCCGAGGCACGTTCCGTTTCGTTCTCCTGTACCAGGTAATCCAGGATGTTGAGCGAGTTGAACAGAAAGTGGGGATTGATCTGCATCTTGAGCTTGTTGTAACGGAACTGCGCCTGATGCTTCTTGCCGCGCTCGGCGTGCAGCTCGGCCTGTGCCGTCATGACGTGGGCCACCAGCTTGAAGAGGGCATAGACCACGATGTCGCACAGCAGGATGACGGCAAAGAGTCGTAAGAAGGGGAGCATGGCAAAGAACTTCTCGTTGCCGTGCGGGAATTCGTAATAAACCAAAAGGGTGATCAGTGCCGAGAAGAGCAACGTGATGACCACCGTGCCGATTATGCGCCACTCCGTGCGGTTGATCAACTGCGGGAACTGCGGGCGCACACTCACAAAGAGCATATTGCCACAGAGCATGATGAGGATCGCCACCGTATTTTCGAGCAGGCGATTCAGCTCGGTCGTGATGGAGGTCGAGGCGAAGTACGAGGAGCTGAAAATCAGCGTGTAGGAGATACGGAAAAGCAGAATCGCCAGCACGATGACAAGCACCTGCGCAATCGGGGGCGACCAGCTGATGTGCCGCTCTTGCGACGCTCCGCGCAGGCGGGCAAAGGCATAGACGCCCCAACCCAGCAGCTCGGTAAAAAGAGCCGTTGTAAGGGCCGGAGCCAACGATTCGTAGGGGAGGAAGTGGGCGATAAGTGTAGCGCCGAACGAACCGAACAGGTAGCCGGCAAAAGTACCCACGAGCGCCAACACGGCGATCATCTCGGCCTGGATGTGGTGGCGAATGGCGATGATGACCACCATCGTCAGCGTCAGCACCGTCAGCGGGACATCATCCACATAGTTGACTATGCGGCTCAATATCGCAATGGCGGCGTGGGCCAGGGCGAAGATGTGGATGATCCACGGAGTGGAGATCGGAGACTGTTTCATCGGCTGGTTGCAGGTTATCCGAAGACGAAAGGTACGCTTTTTTTGCGTTTTTTGCAAATATTTTTTCGAATTGTGACAAAATTGGCCCTCCTTGCTCGATCTTTCGTCCGGCTCATTTCTCCATTCGTCGCTCCGCTTTTGCCATTCGTCGGAGCTAAATTGGCGGTTTGGGCGCGCCCGCGTATATTTGTTAACCAAACCGCAAAAAACTAAACGTAAAAACCTAAAATATGCAAAAACGTGACCTGTCGTTTTGGCAGATGTGGAATCTGAGCTTCGGTTTCTTCGGAGTTCAGATCGCTTATGCGCTTCAGAGCGCCAACATCAGCCGTATCTTCGCCACGCTTGGCGCCGATCCCCATGATTTGAGCTTCTTCTGGATCCTGCCCCCGCTGATGGGTATGATCGTCCAGCCGCTGGTCGGAACGTGGAGCGATAAGACCTGGTGCCGCTGGGGACGTCGCAAGCCCTATCTTTACATCGGCGCATTGGTCGCCGTAGCCGTGATGGCCTTCCTGCCGAATGCCGGTTCGCTCGGCCTGACGGTCAAGATGGCCATGTCGTTCGGCTTGGTGATGCTCATGCTGCTCGATACGTCGATCAACATGGCCATGCAGCCCTTCAAGATGATGGTGGGCGATATGGTCAATGAGCGCCAAAAGGCCAAGGCCTATTCGATCCAGTCGCTGCTGTGCAACGCCGGTTCGCTCGTGGGCTACCTCTTCCCCTACCTCTTTACCTGGATCGGTATCTCGAACGTCGCTCCCGAGGGTGTGATTCCCGACTCGGTGATCTACTCGTTCTATGTGGGTGCCGCGATCCTGATCCTCTGCGTCCTCTACACGGGTGCTACGGTCAAGGAGATGAACCCCAAAGAGTATGCCGCTTTCCATAATCTGGAGGAGAAAAAGGAGGATAAGGAGGAGAAACAGAACCTCCTCACGTTGCTCGTTCACGCCCCGAAGGCCTTCTGGCAGATCGGTCTGGTGCAGTTCTTCTCGTGGGTGGCCTTCCTCTATATGTGGACCTACACGAACGGCGGTATCGCCGAGACGATCTGGGGCACGAAGGATGTCGCCTCGGCCGGCTATCAGGCTGCCGGTGACTGGGTGGGCGTGCTGTTTGCCGTGCAGGCTGTCGGCTCGATCCTCTGGGCCATGGTGCTGCCCCTGTTCAAGCATGTCAAGGTGGGTTATGCCGTGAGCCTTGTGCTGGGTGGTCTTGGCTTTATCTCGACGGCCATGATTCACGACCAATACTTATTATTTATATCCTATCTCTTGATCGGTTGCGGCTGGGCTGCGATGCTGGCCATGCCGTTTGCCCTCTTGACCAACTCGCTTTCGGGTAAAGCGATGGGTGCTTACCTCGGTCTGTTCAACTGCACGATCTGCCTGCCGCAGATCATCGCCGCGCTGATCGGTGGCGTGCTGCTGAAGCTGGTCGGTGGCGAGCAGATCATGATGCTTGTCGTGGCCGGTGTGTCGCTCCTTTTGGGTGCAGTGGCCGTGATCGGTATTCAGACCAAGAAGGCCTGATGCGAAAAACAATCCGTTAAGGAACTTAAATAACTTAAATAAACAATTTCAATAACCAATTTATTAACTAACACTAAAAAAGCCCTATGAGAAAATTTCTCGCAATGTGCTTGGGTATGATGCTATTGGGCATCGTTACCCCGCATCTCGCGCTTGCCCAAGGTAAGTACGAGGTGAAGGGCGTCGTGGTGGACGCCGCCGGTATCCCCGTGATCGGAGCAACGATCATCGAGGCAGGTACCGTGAACGGTACGACGACCGACATCGACGGTCAGTATGTACTGAATGTAAAGGACGCCAATTCGGTCGTTCAGATCAGCTACATCGGTTATAAAACCGTGGAGCTGGTAGCCTCGTCGGAGTTGCTGAAGAACCTGACGCTGGAGGAGGACCTGATGACCCTCGACGAAGTCGTCGTGATCGGTTATGGTGGCGTGAAGAAGAGCGATATGACCGGTTCGGTTGTAGCGATCAAGGCCGAGGATGTAAACCGCGGTGCGGTGACCTCGCCCGATCAGCTGCTGCTGGGTAAGGTGCCGGGTCTGTTGGTAACGCCCGCATCGGGTGAGCCGGGTACGGGTGCTCAGATCCGTATTCGTGGTAATGCCTCGCTCAACGCCTCGAACAACCCGCTGATTGTGATCGACGGTGTGCCCGTGACGGGTGATGGCGGTGCCGGTATGGGTAACCCGCTCTCGACCGTGAACCCCGACGACATCGACACCTACACCGTGCTGAAGGATGCTTCGGCTACGGCTATCTACGGTTCGCGCGCTTCGAACGGTGTGATCATCATCACCACCAAGAAGGGTAAGGGCCAGAAGATGCAGGTGAGCTACAACTCGTCGTACACGGTGAAGAACAACTCGGACGAGATCGACGTGCTTTCGGGTCAGGAGTATGCCGAGTACATGACCAATGTATATCAGGCTAACGGCTCGGATGCCGAGAAGATTCAGTCGCTCTTGGGCTACAACGGTAAGATTTACGACACCAATTGGCAGGATATGATCTACCGCACGGCCTTCTCGACCGACCATGCACTCTCGGTTTACGGCAACAACGAGAAGGGTAGCTTCCCCTATCGTGTTTCGGTAGGTGCGAACTACGATCAGGGTACCGTGAAGGGTGGTGACAACACGCGCGTAAATGCCAGCGTGAACCTCGCTCCGAAGTTCTTCGACGATCACCTGACCGTGAACCTGAACGTAAAGGGTCTGTACAACAAGTCGAACTGGACGAACAACGCTGTGGGTGATGCCTTGTCGTATGACCCCACGAAACCGGTTCATTTCTACAACGCCGACGGTTCGGTGAACAAGTCGATTGCCAACGGTTACTTCAACTGGGGTATTATCGACGAGGCCGGCAACTTCAACCCCGAGAAGAATGCCAACACGAACCCGATGTCGAGCCTGAACGACTATGTAAACTACTCTTCGACCTGGCGTTCGATCGGTAACGTGCAGCTCGACTACAAGATCCACGGTCTGGAGGATCTGCGTCTGAACCTGAACCTGGGTTATGACGTTGCCGAGTCGCAGGGTACGAACTACAACAAGCTCGGTTCGTATGCCAACCTGAAGGCCGGTGCCGAGGATTCGTTCTCGAACTGGCGTACCTACAACTCGAACACGCTGTTGGAGTTCTATGCCAACTATAACAAGGAGTTCGGTATCCACCGTTTGGATGTGATGGGTGGTTACTCGTGGCAGCGCAACTTCGTCAAGACGCAGTCGCTGAGTTACTACAACGATAACCGTGACGAGTTCCACTCGTCGAGCGCTACGGAGGATTCGCGCAAGCCCTATCCGAAGGAGTACTACCTGATTTCGTTCTTCGGTCGTATCAACTACTCGATCGACTCGCGCTACCTCTTCACTTTCACCGTGCGTGAGGATGCTACGTCGCGCTTCTCGGAGGATAACCGTTGGGGCTTCTTCCCTTCGGCTGCCTTTGCTTGGAACATCGCTCAGGAGCAGTTCCTCCAGGATTCGAAGGCCCTGTCGGCCCTCAAGCTCCGTTTGGGTTGGGGTCAGACCGGTCAGCAGGATATTGGCGATAACTACTATCCCCACATTCCGCTCTATCAGTATGTAAACAACGGTAACACGCAGTATATGCCGGGCATCGGCGGTACGCTGGCACCGCAGGCCTACAACTCGGGCATCAAGTGGGAGACCACGACGACCTACAATGCCGGTATCGACTTCGGCTTCCTGTCGGGTCGCATCAACGGTGCGGTGGATTACTACTATCGTCACACGACCGACCTGCTGTCGGAGATTGACGTGCCGACCGGCTCGAACTTCACGAACCGCCTGATGTCGAACATCGGTGAGATGGTGAACCAGGGTGTCGAGGTATCGTTGAACCTGATTCCCGTGCAGACCGAGGATTGGAACTGGACGATCAACCTCAACGGAACGTGGCAGCAGACCGAGATCGGTGACCTGAACGACAACTTCGTGAAGGTTGGTTCGTCGCTCTCGGGTACGGGCGGTAACTCGTCGGTACACTACAAGGGCTTCGCACCTTACACTTTCTACCTCTACCAGCAGGCTTATGATGCCGCCGGTAAGCCCATCATGAACACCTTCATCGACCGCAACGAGGATGGTCAGATCACCGAGGACGACAAGTACATCACGGGTCGCTCGGCTACGCCCGACTTCTACTACGGTATCTCGATGCAGCTTAACTACAAGAATTGGGACTTCGGTTTCAACGGTCACGGTACGATCGGTAACTACGCCATCAACAAGCTGGCCGTGGATAACTCTTCGACCTACTGCGGTACGTTGGCTTACAACTACCTGCGTAACCTCAATGAGTACAACTTCCGCACGGGCTTCACGGGCAACACTTCGACCGATCAGGCCTACTCGGATCTCTTCATCGAGAACGCATCGTTCTTCCGCCTCGATGACGTGAACCTCGGTTACACGTTCCGTGAGGTGGGTAAGTCGAAGATGAATATCCGCATCGCCGCTTCGTGCCAGAACGTATTCACGATCACCGACTACTCGGGTCTGGATCCCGAGGTGAACAACGCCGACGGTGTGTACAGCACGCTTATCCCGCGTCCTCGTCTCTACACGCTGCGTCTGAACATTAACTTCTAATCAAACAAAGCACTGCAATTATGAAAAAGTTCTTATTATATAGTGTAGCGCTTCTGACCTCGGCTGCGATGATCACTTCGTGTCTGGGTGACCTGGATGCCGAGCCGCTGGCCCCGACGACCATCACGGCCGACAAGGCCTTCGAGAAGCCGGAGAGCTACGATCAGTATGTGAACTATGCATACAGCTACTTCTCGCTCGTATCGCAGGGCGATCCGGGTTCGTCGGATATCGCCGTATCGGATGCCGGTCAGAGTGAGTTCACCCGTCAGTATATGTTCCTCAACGAGCTTTCGGTCGATGGACTGAAGTGTATTTGGGGTGATGACTACGTGGATGGTTTGCAGTACAACAAGTGGACGACGACGAATGCTGCCGTCATGGCTGTTTATCTGCGTGGTCTGAAGGGTGTGGCTATCTGCAACCAGTTCCTCGATGAGACGGTTTCGGGCGACGGCGCCGTCACGGGCCGTGGCCACGAGTCGAAGCTCGCCGATGTACGCGCTTACCGCGCCGAGATGCGTCTGCTGCGTGCTATCTACTATGAGATTCTGCTGGATCTCTATGGCAATCCTCCTTTGGTATTGCCCGAGAACATCGGTTCGACCAACTTCCCGCAGCAGCTGGGTCGTGAGGGCCTCTTTGCCTGGGTCGAGAACGAGCTGTTGGAGCTTACGAAGGATGAGTATCTGTCTGCACAGCGCGTCGCTTATCCGCGTCTTTCGAAGGGTGCGGCTTGGGCTGTTTTGGCTCGTATGTACCTCAACGCCGAGGTGTACACCGGTACGGCTCGCTGGGCTGATGCACAGCAGGCTGCCGAGAAGGTAATCACGGAGGGTGGCTATGAGCTTTGCCCCGAATATGCCAACCTGTTCCGTCAGGACAACTCGACCAATGGTGCTCAGAACGAGTTTATCGTAGCTGCAACGTACGATGCACAGACGACTCAGAGCTGGGGTGGTACAACCCACCTGCTCTATGCATCGGTGAACAGCGATCTGCGCACGATCGTATCGTCGATGTTCGGTTTCTCGAGCGACATCTATAAGAACCAGTGGAATGGTTACCATGTTCCGGACGAGTTCGTACAGGAGAACTTCGCGCTTCAGGGTGTAGAGTGGGGTCAGAACACGTCGTGGGGTTACGACCGTGAGGCCAACGACCAGCGTGCCATGTTCACCAACGCCGGCTTTACGCAGAAGTTCGAGAACGAGGTTTCGGATATCACGACCGGTTGGGCCTGCTTGAAGTGGGTTCCTCTGACCTCGAACAATCGCCCGAACCTCATCGAACTTGATATCGAGTTCTCGTCGGCCGACTTCCCGATCTTCCGTTTGGCTGAGATGTACCTGATTTCGGCCGAGGCCGAGGCTCGCCAAAATGGAGGTACGCTGACCTCGTCGAGCAATGGTTACAAGCGCATCGCCGAGTTGCGCGAGCGCGCTAACGGTGCAGCCGATATGCCGCTGACGATCGACCTGGATTACATCCTCAAGGAGCGCACGCGTGAGCTCTATTGGGAGGGTCACCGTCGTGTCGATCTGATCCGCTACGGTCACTTCACGTCGGCTTCGTACCCCTGGCCTTACAAGGGTGGTATCGAGAATGGTGCCGTGGCTCTGTCGGAGCACCTTACGGTCTATCCGATCATCACGACCGACCTGATCGCCAACCCCAACCTGGTACAGAATACGGGTTACTAATCGAAGCGAAACAGAAAATAAACGCTTAAAAAGAACATGATTATGAAATACATGAAATATCTTGCGACCCTCGCCATGGCAGCGTTTACGTTCGCTTCGTGCGAGACGGACGTGGAGCAGGTCAAGCTCGCTCCCGAATCGGAGTTCGTGACTCCGGTGCTCAGCGAGCAGGGTGACATTGTCGTCAATGGTGACAATGTAGATACGGAGGAGGTAACCTTCACCTGCTCGGAGGCCGATTTCGGTCAACCGGTAGCTATCAGCTACAAACTCTACTTTGAAAAGGATGGTACGGAGGTCTTTGTGGCCGAGTCGAACTATCCCGCTATCTCGATTAAGAAATCGGACCTGAACGGTAAGATCGTCAATGGTCTGGGTGTTGCCGCCAACGAGTCGGCCGTGATCAACGCTTACATCATTGCCTTTGCCGGTGCTTCGGATTTGAGCACGCAGAAGTCGAACGTGATTTCGTTCTCGGTGCAGACCTTCAAGGCTGCTATGCGTAAGTACCACCTCTGCGGTGTATTCAACGGCTGGGATGCCACGAATGCCGTCGAGATTTGGGAGAACAAGGGCGGTTCGAATATCTACGAGGCGATGGTTGAGCTTCCCGAGGATGCTGCCAACACGCCGGGTTACTCGGGCTTCAAGGTGCTGCCTAACCGTGCATGGGACGGTGGCGAGATGGGCTACGGTAACTTCTCGACGCTGGGCGCTCAGTTCGAGTCGTCGTCGGACGGTAACCTGATGCTGCCTGCCGGTATCTGGCTCATCACCATTGACCTGAACAACATGGCTATCGACGCCAAGCAGTACACGCAGGTGGACATCATGGGTTCGTTCGATGGTTGGGCTGCTCCGATGGTGCTGACCTACGATGCAGCGGCCAACGTATGGAAGACCCCGTCGGTTGTAGCCGGTGGTTCGGAGTTCAAGTTCCGCCTGAACAACAACTGGGATGTGAACTACGGTGGTGGTACGGATGCTTCGGAGCTCTATCCCGAGGGCTTTGAGCTGGTTCAGGGTGCAGGTAACATCCTCTGCCCCTCGAATGCAGTGATCTGTCTGCACGCCAACTGCACGCCGTGGGTTGTAACCTATGAAGTACAGTAAGTAAGTAGAGTCAAAACACGACGGAAGAGGGGCTGAAGCCCCACGGTCGAAAGCCCCTCTCCGTTTTTAACAACAACAAAGCAAACATGAAAGTTTTCAGATATTTAGTAGCTCTGGTAGCCGGCGTGATGGCCTTCACGGCTTGTGAGAAGGATCCCGCCGATCTCTACGGTGTAGAGGCTACGGCTCCGGTCATGGATGCGCACGCCGATATCCTTTTGACGGAGAATTCGCTCAGCGAGACGATTACCTTCTCGTGGAAGGAGGCTCGCGGTATGGGCAACGATGTGATGTACACGCTCTATGCTACGCTGGACGGTCAGGAGCTCTCGCTTACGACCACCAACGGTACTTATTTTACGGCCGGTAAGGATGCCTTCCGCACGCAGCTTTTGAACGGCTTTGGTCTGACGGCCAACGACAACTTCTCGATCGGCATGTATGTCGCTGCCGACAACGGGGTGACGGTCGTGAAGTCGGAGTCGATCACGATGAACGTATTCGTCTATGGCGACTATATCCCCGCTATCGTATCGGTGGCCGAGGGTGCTCAGGGCGGCGTTGTGCTGTCGGAGGAGATGACCGAGGATGTTGAGCTGATCAACTGGACGGAGGCCCGCTTCGAGTATGGTACGAACCCGATGTACAAGGTGGAGATCGTTTACAACGACGGCGAGCGTCAGCTCTTGGCCGAGAAGATGGCCACTACTTCGTATGCAATGGCTCCCTCGACGCTGAACTCGACGCTCATCGCTTTGGGTTGTCCGAAGGATGCTGCCAGCGATGTACAGTTCATCGTGACGTCGTACCTCGAGGGCGAGGGTGCTCCTCAGCTCGAGTCGCAGGCCGTAACGGTTACGGTAACGACCTATACTCCTTCGTATCCCGAGTTCGTACAGCTTTGCGGTGACTTTGGTGGCCACGCTTGGAACACGGAGAGCGCACTGCCGATCCTCAAGGGTGATGCCAACACGGGTGTTTACCACGGTGTCGTTTCGATCTACGGTCAGGAGTGGGGCTTCAAGGTGATCTACACCAACCCCAAGGATGAGTCGGTAGTATGGTTGGGCGGTACGGCCACTTCGGAGGCCGAGCCTTATACCTTCACGATCAGCGCTTCGGGTGGTAACCTGATGCAGGTTGCCGACGGTGCCGGTGGCGTTGAGGGTACGTTCGTATTCTACCTCGATCTGGCTGCTGCACAGCTGACGATGGCTCCCGTAACGTCGATCGGTCTGATCGGTTCGGCTACGGCCAACGGCTGGGATGCCCAGACGAACTTCGAGTACAACCCCGAGACCGGTGCTATGGAGGCCAAGGGCGTTGAGCTGGGCGAGGGTGCTTACAAGATCCGCGTCAATGACAACTGGGGCAACCCGTGGGAGGATCCCTATGCCTACAACATGGGTGGCGATCCGAACGATATGACCTTCGGTGGCTCGGATATTCCGTCGGAGCCGGGTGTATATGATGTTTCGATGAACCTCTCGACGAGCGCCAACTACGCCGTTACGTTCACCAAGACGGGCGACGTGGTGATCGAGGATCCGATGACCAAGAACTACGGTCTGGTTGGTACGATCAACAACTGGGGCGAGACGGCTGACCTTGTTTTCGAGGCTGTTGAAGGCAAGGATTACAAGGTTGTGAAGAATGTAACGCTGACGGCTGACGACCAGATCAAGATCCGCGTGGATAGCGATTGGGCTGAGAACTACGGTGGCGAGGGTGAAACCGAGCCTTATGCATTGGCTGTTGATACGAAGGTTACGCTGGTAGCCGGTGGTAAGAATATGTCGATGGCTGCCGGTTCGTATGACTTCTACTTCTATCCCAAGACCAAGGAGTTTATCGCCATTGTAGCCGGTGCGGAGCTTCCTTCGTCGAGCTATGGCCTGGTAGGTACGATCAATTCGTGGGGTGGTACGCCCGACCAGGAGTTCGTAGCTGTTGATGGTTCGGCTTATCTGGCTGTGAAGAACGTAACGGTAACGGCTGAGGATCAGTTCAAGGTACGCTTTGCCAATGCCTGGGACGAGAACTATGGTGCTGCAGGCGATGTAGAGCCCTACGCACTGACCGCAGGTGAGGCTGCTACGCTGGTCGCTAACGGTAAGAATATGTCGATTGCTGCCGGTACGTATGACTTCTACTTCAATGCCGAGACGAAGGAGTTCCTGGCTTTGACGGCCGGTTCGGAGCTTCCGTCGCCCGCAGTTACCTATGCCGTGATCGGTGCTTTCAATGGCTGGGATCTGAATACGCAGGTTCCCATGGAGGAGGCCAATAACGGTTATGTAGTGGCCAAGAACCTGAACATCACGGGTGTTGATATTCCGAACAACGGTTTCAAGGTGAAGGAGAATGTTGCGAATTGGGACAACAGCTGGGGCTCGGGCGTTGTGCTCGAGTTGGGTGTTCCGACGACGGTTTACCACAATGGTGCAAACCTGGGTCTTGCTGCCGAGGGTGCTTACGATGTCTATTTCAACCCCGAGCAGCTGCTCGTGATTGTTGTTGCTGCCGGTGCTGACGATCCGACGGGTGCCGAGCCGGTTATTCCGGCGGGTGACGTTTACTCGGTAGCCGGTGACTTCAATAGCTGGAGCGATACGGATATGGTGGACAACGGTGACGGCTTCTATGTGCTGAAGAACCAGACGGTTGTTGCCGGCAATGGCTTCAAGTTCAAGAAGAATCACTCGTGGGCTGATGCTGACTGCTGGGGTAGCGACGGCGCTGCCACGACGGTAGGTGCAGCCATTACGCTCGTTCAACCCGGTTCGAACATCCCCGTTCCTGCCGAGGGTACGTTTGATATCTACTTCAACCCCACGACCGCTACGGCCTATGTAATGAACGTGGGTGAGGTTCCGGGTACGCCCGCTCCTGCCGCTCACACCTACAGCCTGGCCGGTACAATCAACGGTTGGAGCCAGACCGATACTACCTACACGCTGACTGCTTCGGCTACGGATACCTACACGCTCTCGAACATTGCTCTTGCAGCTTACGACGAGTTCAAGATTGTAGAGGACTACGCTTGGACGGTTGCCTACGGTGCAGCTGCTACGGTAGTAATCGACCAGAAGTTTGCCGTTTCGACCAGCGGTGGCAATATCACGATGCCCGCTACGGGTACCTTCAACCTTACGTTCAATCCGGTGGCCGGCGAACTGCTGATTGAGGCTGTGGGTTCAGTAACCTATCCGACCCCCGAGGGCGAGGATATTACGGTTGGTCTGATTGGTGATATGACCAATTGGGCAGAGGATATCCTCTTCACGAAGCAGGCCGGTGGTGTTTACACCATCGAGAGTGTGGCTTTGACCACCTCGCAGGGCTTCAAGGTGCGTAAGACGGGTGTTTGGGAGAATACCTTCAACTGGGGTCTTGCCGCTTCGGGTACGCTGACGACGGGCGTGGAAAACGACCTTATTTGCGACGGTGGTTCGGGTAATATGTATGTAGCCGAGGATGGCAACTACAAGGTGACCTTCACTCCCGCAACCGACGACAAGGGCGTAATCCCCGCACAGCCTGCAAAGATCAAGGTAGAGAAGATCGTTGAGGAGAATCCCTCGACGCCGGCTACGACTCTTGAGTGGAGCAGCTCGCTCTTCGAGCAGTTCTACAACACGCTTGGTGGAGAAAACTATACCGAGGATGTTGATTTGGGTAATGGCCTGACGTTTATCGCCGGTGGCTCGAAGTGCAAGTTCGGTTCGACCGATGGTGCTTACCGTATCCAGCTCGGAGGTTCGGGTAGTACGACGAAGTGTACGCTTCAGCTCGCTGTAACGGGTCCCGGTACGCTGGAGGTAGATATCCAGTCGAGCGGTGATACGGAGCGTTTCTTGGCCGTAGCTATCGACGGTACGGAGGTAACGGGTGATGGCCTGTCGGCTCCTGACAAGACCGCTACGCGCAAGGTGCACACGATTGATTGCTCGTCGGCCAAGGCCGGTTCGGTCATCAATATGTACAGCAAGGGTAGCGCTATCAACGTATTCGTTGTAAAGTGGACGCCCGCCCAGTAATGTAATTTCCCAACTCGCGACCTTGGATAAGGTGGGTTTGCGGGTTGTGTTTAGGCCGAGGTGCTTTGATCGGCACCTCGGTCACCAAGCGAAAAAATAAGAAGCTGTTTAAAATTTATTTGCTTCATTCTTTTACGCTCTTTACGACTCCTTTTTCGCGTAATTCTCGTTACATAGGGACCCCTATGCGCCTCGAATTACGCGAAAAAATAGCCATAAAAAAGCTGTAAAATCATTTCGCAAACAAATTTTAAACAGCTTCTAAATAAAAAACATAGACAATGAAAAATTGGATCAACTATCTGCGTTATGTAACGCTTTTGATGGCGGTGACGATGCTCGCTGCCTGCGGTGGTGATGGGGGCACGGAGGAACCGGATGGCCCGCAACCCACTACGACGCTGAGCGTCAGCCCTACCTCGTTTAACTTCACGGCCGAGGGTGGTCAGCAGTCCATCACGATCGAGGCGCCCGCTTCGTGGTCGGTGACGAAGACCGATTGGTGCTATTTGGGTCAGGCGAGCGGTCAGAAGGGTAAGGTTACGACCCAGCTTCTTGCCTCGGCCAATACGGGCGCCGAGCGCACGGCCGAGCTGGTCGTAACGGCTGCCGGTGGCTATTCGGAGAAGGTTACGGTGACGCAGGCGGCCGCTGCGGCGTCGAGCGATCGGTTGGTTGCTCAGCCCGACCAGTGGGACGGCAAGACGCGCGGTGAGATGATCTACGAGGTGCTGGTTTATGCCTTTGCCGACAGCAACGGTGACGGTTGCGGTGACTTCAATGGTATCACGCAGAAGCTGGATTACATCGCCTCGCTCGGTGCAGGTGCTATTTGGCTCTCGCCGATCCATCCGGCCGACTCGTACCACGGTTACGACGTGACGGACTACACGGCCGTAAATCCCCAGTTCGGTACGATGACCGACTTCGAGAACCTCGTCAAGGCGGCTCACGACAAGAACATCAAGATTTATCTTGATTATGTCGTAAACCACACCGGTAAGGGTCACCCCTGGTACACCGATGCGTTGGCCAATGGCGAGAAGAGCGCGACGTGGAATTACTACAACCTCTCGTACAACCCCGCTGCTGATGTGGCTGCCGGTAAGTTCCCGATGATCTCGAGCTACAATTCGAGCGATTGGTACACCCCCGACGGAATGACCGAGCCTGTAACGGAGACCCATCGATACAAGTTTACGATCAAGACCTCGAACGGCAAGCCCTCGACCGTCAAGGTGGAGAGTACGGAGGAGGCCGCTCAGGCCGACAATACGGCTACGAGCGTCAATATGTTCATCTACTACGGCGACCCGGGTGTGGCTCACCGTATGTACGACAAGGGCAACGGCATCTACGAACTCGTTTGCGATTTCAACTCGCCCTGGGGCTTCTTAGTGCGCACTTCGAACACCTCGTGGGACGGTGGTACGAAGTGGGGTGGTAACGGCACGCCCATTCAGCTCGGTAAGGAGTATGCACTGAACAACTCGACGGCAGTCGATATTCAGTTTGAGGATATGTTGTCGCTCAAGATCTTCGCCCCGATCTTCGGCCTCTGGATGCCCGAGATCAACTACGGTGTGATCGGCAACCTCGCTTCGAACGAGCCTTACCAGCACATCATCGCCTCGGCCAAGGGTTGGCTGGATAAGGGTGTGGACGGCTTCCGCCTCGATGCAGCGAAGCACGTCTATGGCATTTGGTCGATTGATTCGCGCGACTATACCTTCTGGTCGAAATTTCACGCGGATTTGAACGCCTACTACAAGACCAAGCCGCAGTACAACGGCAAGGATCTCTATCTGGTGGCCGAGATTTTCGACGGTACGAGCGTAGTCAGAGGCTTTGCACAAAATACGCCCCTTTCGTGCTTCAACTTCGACTTCTGGTGGAATCTGCCGAATGACCTGAATAAGGGCGTCGGTCGCAATATAGCCTCGACGCTCAAGGGCTTCCAGCAGCAGCTCACGGCCGCCAAATCGACCTACATCGACGCCGTGAAGCTCACGAACCACGATGAGGATCGTGCCGGTGAGGGTCTGGAGAGCAACATCAACCGTATGCGTATGGCCGGTGCACTGCTTATGACCGTTTCGGGTCGTCCGGTGGTTTACTATGGCGAGGAGCTGGGCTATACGGGTAAGAAGGAGAATGGCGATGTCCACATCCGCCAACCGATGAAATGGACCAATACCGAGTACCCGAAATATACGGGAGCCATCCTGCCCTCGTTCGAGAAGTTGAATTCGGTGGCCGATCTGGAGAAGCAGACCCACTCGATTCTCAATACCTACCGCACGCTGGGTCAGCTGCGCAATATCTATCCCGCGATGACGGAGCTGGGTACGATGACCCCCTGCTACAACACGTCGAGCTACCCCTCGGCTCTCTCGGCCTTCTACCGCGAGTATCAGGGTCAGAAGCTGCTCGTGATGCACAACGTAGCCGGTCAGCCGATCGAAGTGACGCTTACGGATACGATCGACAAGGCCGTGGCCGTTGTGGGTGGCGAGGCTACGCTCGTGGATAAGAAACTCTCGATGGCCGGTTTCTCGACCGTGGTATTCCTGCTTAAGTAAGTAGAAAGAGGATGAAGAGTAAGATGCTTGTTCGTTGGCTCTCGATGGTGATGGCCACGGCTTTGGTTGCCTGCGGTGGCGGTGGTGAGGAGGTTGATCCGACCCCCGCGCCGAGTCCCGTGGCGTTGGTAACGCCGGTCGTAACGCTCACGCCTGCCTCGGTGGAGGCCGGTGCCGAGCAGGCCGTGCAAGTTGCGTGGGCTGCGGTGGCCAATGCCGCTACCTACGAGGTGAGCTTCAACTCAGGTGCTCCGGTGAGTGTGAAAACGGCCGGCCATAAGATCGAGGCTGCGACGATCAAAACCCTTGCCAAGGGGAGCTATACGATCTCGGTGGTGGCATACCCCGCAAGCGGTTCGGCAACCTACCTCAAGTCGGCTGCCGGTACGGCTACGCTGACCGTCAAGGAGGCTTCCCCTGCCCCCAACGCTCCGACCTACTTCTCGACGGGCTTTATGAAGGGTTCGACCATGTCGTTTGCCTCCTTCCTGGAGGGCTATGGGTTGCAGTACCTCGAAAATGGTACGGCGACCGATCCCTACCTCTCGATGAAGAATCACGGTTCGAATATCGTGCGCCTGCAACTTAATTTCGAGGCCTTCCCTAAGTACGAGGGGCAGACGATCGATTGGGCCGATTATAAGGTGGTCGTCAAGGACGCCAAGCGCGCCAAGAGCAACGGCCTCGATGTGCTCCTGACGCTCAAACCCGATGCCGACAGCTATCGCTCGGACGGCACGGATCATAACATCGTCCCCGCGGCCTGGGCTTCGCTCTCGGAGGAGGAGCTGGGACAGAAACTCTACGATTGGGTCTATGAGACGCTCGTTAAGTTGGCCACCGAGGATATCTATCCCCGTGTCGTAGCCGTCGGTAACGAGGTCAATATCGGCTTTTTGAAGCCCTCGAAGAGTGCCGCTTCGGATGGTGCGCGCACGGGTCGCCTCCTCAAGCGCGGCTTTGAGGCGGTGCGTGCCTACGCCAAGCAGTACAACCCGAACGTGAAGACGATGCTCCATATCGCCAACCCCTCGAAGGTCTATTCCTATGCCAAGGCGATCCGCGAGGCGGGTGGCTCGGACTTCGACCTGCTGGGTGTTTCGTGGTACGAGGGCACGAATATCGGCCATACGCTGGCCTATCAATCCATCAAGCAATTGGCCGAGGTCTGCAAGTCGGACTACAACGCTCCGCTGGTGATTCTCGAAACGGCCTACTCCTTCACGACGGGTAACAACGCCTCCGGTGCATGGATGGGCGACTGGTGTTCGAATGCCTACAACTTCCCCGATTGGAACGAGGCCAACAACGCTACGAACTACACCCCTGCCAAGCAGCGAGCCTGGCTCAAGACGCTGGCCGAGGAGGTGAAGGCGGGCGGTGGTGCCGGTCTGATTACCTGGGGTACGGAGTCGCTTCCCGATCAAATCACCAACACCTCGACCGGTGACCGTAAGTACGGCTTCTTTACCTATCCTGCCGCCTGGGCCAACGGCTCGACCTGGGAGAATAACTCCTATTGGGACTTTACGAACAAGAACAACCTGCACGAGGGCATCGACTGGATGAAGGATGTTGCCGAGTAGCAGGCGTTAAGAACCTGAAACGAAAACCAAGAACCGAATATGAAAAAATTGATCTTGATCCTTGTTGCGGCGGCCTTGACGGCCTGTGGTGGCGATATCTTCCCCGAAACGGCTCCCGATGCCAAGGGTGCACCGATTCTGCCGATGCGCCTGATGCCCGGTACGCAACACGTTTTATTGACCGACTATCTCCCCACCTGGGAGGGTGCCGACTCGCTGACCGTTGCGGACGAAGCGCTGCGCTTGACCCCCCTGAAGGAGGATTGGTCGGAGTTTGAGGTGGAGTGCCCCGAGAGACCGCTGGCCGTGACGATTGACGCCTGGAAGGGTGGTCGGAAGTGCTCGATTGTGGCCCTTGCCGGTGAGCGCAATACCAATGCCCGCCTCTTTACCGCGGGTCAGATGATGCGCATGGTGGCTGTCGAAAGCTCGATGCGCCCCTTGGAGATTGTGGCCATGTGGCAGAACTGCCGCCTGCCCGAGCAGTGCATTGTGCGGGGTGAGGAGTCGTTCGAGGTGCTGATCCCGACCGATGCCGCCGCGCTGGAGCGCTCGTTCCTCAGAATCTTTGCCACCTCACCGGAGGGGTTGTTTAACGATGTGCTGATCCCGCTCAACAAGGGTGGGGTGGTGACCTCGACCGCCGAGCTTACGCGCCACGACCACGAGTCGCAGATCCTCTACTCGCTCATGATCGACCGCTTTAAGGATGGCAAGACGGAGAACAACAAGCCCCTGAACCGTGCCGATGTGCTGCCCCAGGCCGACTACCAGGGTGGCGATTTGAAGGGTATCACGGAGAAGATCAAGGAGGGCTTCTTTACCGACCTGGGCATGACCACGATCTGGATCTCGCCCATCACGCAGAACCCCGAGGATGCCTGGGGTCTGAACCAAAAACCCTACACCCGTTTTTCGGGTTATCACGGCTATTGGCCGATCTATACGACGGTCGTTGATCACCGCTTCGGTACGGAGGAGGAGCTGCACGAGCTGCTTGCAACGGCTCACGAGCACGACCTGAATGTGGTGCTGGACTATGTGGCCAACCACCTGCATATCAACTCGCCCGTCTTGCAGGAGCATCCCGATTGGGTGACGCCCCTGATTTTGCCCGATGGCCGTAAGAACCTCGGTCTGTGGGACGAGCAACGCCTGACGACCTGGTTCGACGAGCACATCCCGACCCTCGATCACGAGCGTCCGGAGGTGGTCGAGCCGATGACCGACTCGGCCGTCTACTGGATGGCTAATTTTGATTTCGACGGCTTCCGCCACGATGCCTGCAAGCATATTCCGCTTCACTATTGGCGCAAGCTGACGAAGAAGATGCGTCAGGCCGTGCCCGAGAAGAATCTTTGGCAGATTGGCGAAACGTATGGTTCGCCCGAACTGATCGGTTCGTATGTCCGCACGGGTATGATCAACGCCCAATTCGATTTCAATGTCTATCATACGGCACTCGATGTCCTGACGCGTGGCCACTCGGTCAAGGCGTTGGCCGCGGTGGTCGATCAGTCGCTCGCCGCCTATGGTGCTCACCACACGATGGGTAACATCACGGGCAACCACGACAAGGGTCGCCTGATCTCGTTGGCGGGTGGTACGCTCGATCCGGACGAGGATCACAAGCTGGCCGGCTGGACGCGCAAGATCGAGGTGGGCGATCCGGTGGGCTACAAGAAACTGGCGCTGGTCAATGCCCTCAATATGACCATTCCGGGCGTGCCGTGCATCTACCAGGGTGACGAGTATGGCGAGCCGGGGGGTAACGATCCCGACAACCGCCGCATGATGCGCTTCGAGGGCTACAACGAGGCCGAGCAGGCGCAGCTGGCCTTGACGAAGCAGCTCACCGAGTTGCGTCGCACGCAGCTCCCGCTCCTCTATGGCGATCAGATGACGTTGCTCGTCAGCGAAAAGGTGTGGGTTTACCTGCGCGTATATATGGGCGATTGGGTGGTCGTAGCCCTCAATACGGGTGACGAAACGGCTGAGGTGGAGTGCGTTCTGCCCAATGGCATCGATATGAAGCAGCCGCTCAAGGCCCACTTCGGTCATGCGTTCAACCTGACGGCAGATGGTCGCCTGAAGATCTCGCTTACGGGTAACGAATTTGAGATTTTAACGAAAAACTAAATAACGAAAACCATGAAACGTAACTGGAACTTTGCAGCCCTGATGGGCGCTGTGTGTGCAATGCTCCTTTCGAGCTGCACTCCGCATACCGTGACGACCGATCGCCATGTCGATTGGGTCTATAACTCGGTAGTGTATGAGATGAACGTGCGTCAGCAGACGCAGGAGGGTACCTTCGCTGCTGCCGAGGAGCGCCTCCCGTTCCTCAAGGAGCTGGGTGTGGATATTATTTGGCTTATGCCGATTCACCCGATTGGCGAGAAGGGTCGCAAGGGTACGCTTGGTTCGTACTACGCCATCAAGAACTACCGCGAGATCAACCCCGAATTCGGTACGATGGCCGATTTCGAGCGTTTCCTGAACAAGGCACACGAGCTGGGCTTCAAGGTGATCCTGGACTATGTGGCCAACCACACCTCGCCCGATGCTGCTTGGGTGACCGAAAAGCCGGCCGAGTGGTATGTGCGCGACTCGATGGGTGTGCCCGTGGTGCAGTACGATTGGTGGGATATCGCCAAGCTGAACTATCAGTCGGCCGAGGTTTGGGCCGAGATGAAGGAGGTGCAGAAGTTCTGGATCGAGAAGGGTGTCGATGGCTTCCGTTGCGACGTGGCGGGTGAGATGCCCGACGATTTCTGGACCGAGTCGTGGAACGAGATTCGCGCCATCAACCCCGATGTCTATTTCCTGGCCGAGGGCGAGGGCTCGAACTTCCACGCCGACGGCTTCGATGCCTGCTATGCCTGGAAACTGAAGGATGTGATGAACAACATCGCGCAGGGCAAGCAGACGACGGGTGATCTGAAACAGTGGATCGAGGAGCTGACGACCGAGTATCCGCGCGAGGCGATCCAGCTGATGTTCACCTCGAACCACGACGAGAACTCGTGGTCGGGCACGGAGTTCGAGCGTCTGGGTGCTGCCGCCAAGACCTTTGCTGCGCTGACCTATGTTCTGCCGCAGGGTCAGCCGCTGATCTATACAGGTCAGGAGGTTGGTTACGACCACCGCTTCGAGTTCTTCGAGAAGGATCCCATCCCGGGTTGGGAGGCTAACGAATATACCGACTTCTACCGCACGCTCAATGAGCTGCGCCACATGACGCCTGCCCTCTGGGCCGGTGAGAAGGGTGGCGAAGTGGTCTATCTGACGGGTGTGGTCGAGGAGGTGCTGGCCTTCACGCGCGAGGTGGAGGGTAGCAAGGCGCTGTGCCTGTTCAACCTCTCGGCCGAGCCGCAGTCGGTAATCCCGACCGTGGAGGCTGCCGGTGAATATACCTGCGCCATGACGGGCGAGCAAGCAACGATCGAGGCCGGCAAGGAGCTGCACCTGGAGCCTTGGGCCTATGTAATTTTGACGAAATAATCCACGATGGATTGGTGGGGCGTATGGCAGGGTGTCTTTGAGACCCCTCCATACGCTGTTTTTTAAGACAAATGACCATGAATTTGAAACATATTGTAATTCCCTTTGTCGCTATGGCGCTTCTTTCGTGCGTAAAAGCCCCGCAATTTGATCCGCAGTCGGTTGCCGATGCCGAGGATCAGGTGCAGCGTGTCGAGCCTCTTTCGTGGTGGGTCGGCATGAATACCCCCTTGCAGCTGATGGTGCAGGGCGAGGCAATCTCGGAGTATCAGGTAAAGATCGAGGGCGGTGGCGCCGAGGTGACACAGATCCACAAGGCCGACAGCCCGAACTACCTCTTTGTCGATATCAAGATTGCCCCCTCGGCCGAGGCCGGTACGCGTTATTTGGTCTTTACGCGCGGTGAGGAGCAGTTCAAAGTCCCCTATGAGCTGGAGGCGCGTCGTGCCGGTTCGCGCGAACGAGAGAGCTTTACGACGGCCGATGCCATCTATCTGTTGATGCCCGACCGCTTTGCCAACGGTGACCCCTCGATCGACAGCACGGAGGATACGCTCGAGAAGGCCGATCGGGAGAATCTCCACGGTCGCCACGGAGGCGATTTGCAGGGTATGATCGACCACCTGGACTACATCGCCGACCTGGGTATGACGGCCATCTGGTCCACGCCCCTGCTGCTCGATAACGAGCCGGTCTATTCCTACCACGGCTACGCCTGTGCCGACTACTACCACATCGACCCGCGCATGGGTACGAACGAGCTTTACCGCGAGTATGTTGCCGAGGCGCACAAACGCGACCTGAAGATCATCATGGACATCGTGACGAACCACTGCGGTATCGCCCATTGGTGGATGAAGGACCTGCCGTTTGAGGATTGGATTCACCAATTCCCCGTCTTCACACGCACCAATGCCCTCTTCTCGACCAACATGGATCCCAACGCTTCGCAGTATGATCTGAAGTTGCAGGAGAGCGGCTGGTTCGATACATCGATGCCCGACATGAACCTCGACAACCCCTTCCTGCTGCAATATTTCAAGCAGTGGGCCGTGTGGTGGATCGAGTGGGCCGATCTGGATGGCCTGAGAGTCGATACCTACCCCTACAACGAGAAGCAGCCGATGAGCGAGTGGTGTGAGGCGCTTTTGGCCGAGTACCCGAACCTCAATATCGTGGGTGAGTGCTGGACGGCCGACATCCCGCAACTGGCCTATTGGCAGGGTGGCAATGAGAATAAGGACGGTTTCGATACCCACCTCCCGTCGATCATGGATTTCCCGTTGCGCGATGCGATGTGTGCCGCCCTGGCGACCGACTCGGTGAAGTGGGATGCCGGCATGATCCGCATCTACAACACCCTCTCGGACGACTTCGTTTACCACGATTTGTCGAAGATGATGATCTTCTCGGGTAATCACGATACGGAGCGCACGGCCGATATTCTGCGTGGCAACGTGGGACGCATGAAGATTGCCATGGCGCTCCTGGCTACGATGCGCGGCTATCCGCAGATCTATACGGGTGACGAGTTGATGATTCGCTCGGTGGATCTGAAGCAGGGCCATGGCGGTCTGCGTGTCGATACCCCGGGTGGCTGGGCCGAGGATCCGGTGAACCTCTTCACGGAGGAGGGTCGCACGGGCGAGGTGAAGGAGCTTTTCGACTTCACGCGCAAATTGTTCCAATGGCGCAAGACGAAGGAGGTGATCCATCACGGTAAGACGCTCCACTTTGTGGATCGTGAGCACAACACCTACGCCTACTTCCGCTATACGGATGAAGAGGCCGTCTTTGTCTTTGCCAACAACTCGCGCGGCAAGAAGCAGGTGCCCTGGTCGCACTACGCGGAGATCGCCTCCACGCTCAAGGAGGGCCGCGATGTGGTGACGGGCGAAGCTGTCGAGATGAACGACAACGTGACCGTCCCGGCCCGCGGGGTGTTGGTTGTGGAGTTTAAGCGATAGTTGAAAATTGAGAGTTGAAAGTTGAAAGTTTTTTGTGGGTGGTTCTTTGAGCCGCTCAACAAAAT
>CAYOEE010000004.1:0-24020 GCA_964402935.1 uncultured Alistipes sp.
CCAGGCGGTTGTTCAGCACGTTCCAGTCGATACCGATGTTCATCTTGTACGACTTGTCCCAGTGAGCATCGGGGTTCACACCCGTGTTGTTCTTGTTCATGGCCAGACGCGAACCTGCAGTCGACGAAGAATCCTCACCGAAGATGGCACCCTTGTCCTTATCCATACCGTAGAAACGCTGCCACTGCCAAGCCGTCAGGTTATCACGACCCGTCAGACCGACCGAAGCACGAATCTTCAGGAAGTCAACCCAATTTACGTTGTCGGCAAACCAGCTCTCCTGCGAAACGACCCAACCGGCCGAAAGCGAGGGGAAGTAACCCCAATAGTTGTCGGGCGAGAACTTCGTCGAAGCATCCGAACGAACGAGGAACTCCAACAGATACTTGTTGTCGTAAGCATAGTTGATACGACCCAGGTACGAGAGCGAACCGGCCTCATAACGGGTGAAAGTGGTCGTCATCTCCGAATCAGGACCTACGGCGTTCGACTGACCCGTACCGAATACATAGGGATCCGTAACCAGACCGTAGAGGTACTCCGACTCCGACTCCGAACGCTCGATGGCGAACATGGCGCCTACCGAGTGCTTACCGAAATCACGCGCGTAGTTCACCTGCAGGTTCATCTGGTAGTTGTCCGTGCGGGTCATCGTACGCGAGTACGAACCCGGCTGACCATCCGACGTACCGTTCGATACGATCGAACCACGGTTCGACATCGAGAAGTTGTCCTGATCCATCAAGGCCTCCAACTCCTCAGGCGTCGTGGCATTCGTCGGCGTGTAGAGGTGCTCACCCGAACCGAAGCGGGTGTTCATCTTGTACAGGTTATAATAGGTACCGATCTCGTTGGTCTTGTCCGTCGAAACCGACTTCGAGTACGAAGCGCGTACCGACAAACCACGCAGGCCCTCCCACAGAGCGCCGAAATCGTAGTTCACATTCAGACCAATGTTCATGTTCGACGACATATTGCGCTTGTAGTCGCCCAAATCCTGCAGCTCGGCAAAGTGGTACTCTTGATCCTGACCAACCTGATCGTTCGAAATACCATAGGTTGCCATGGCGTAACCATTCACATACTCAGGAATATAGCGAGGACGCATCATCATCAGACGGTAGTCCTTCTCCGAGTTCGAACCACCCACCTTGATGTAGGGCTGATTCTTCTCACCGTAGTCACCCGAGAGCTGGATACCGGCCGAAAGACCCTTACCGATCTTCACGTCGATACCGGCACGGTACGACCAACGATCGTAGTCGAGCTTACCGAGGTTACCATCCTGGTTGAAATAAGAGATACCGGCGAAGTAGTTGGCCTTCTCCGTAGCACCCGAAACGTTCAGCGAGTGCTGGTGCGTAACGGCCGTCTTCCAATACTTGTCCAGCAGGTCGTAGTTCAGATTCTTCATCGCGGCCAACTCATCTGCCTGGAACAGGTCGAACTTCGTGTCGATGTTCGTGTTCTTCGGGTCGGCAGCCTTCACGGCGTTCCACAACTTACCATACTGGTACGAATCCAACATATCGGGATGCGTGAACGAATCGGCAATACCCACCGTACCGCTGTACGAAATCTGCGGCGTACCCAGCTTACCACGCTTCGTGGTTACCAAGATAACACCGTTAGCTGCACGCGAACCATAAACGGCAGCCGAGGCATCCTTCAGAATCGAGATGTTCTCGATCATCGACGGGTCGATGTTGTTGAAGGCCTCAGCACCCAGGTTCTGGTACGAGTTACCAACCTTTACGTCATTCGGATAGATGTAACCGTCGATTACATAGAGCGGCTGCTGAGCCGTTACGCCCACGGCGCTCAGGTCGTTCGCACCACGAATGTAGATCGAAGCGGACTCACCCGGACGGCTCTCACCACCCGATACCGAGACACCATTCACCAAACCCGACAGCGTCGAAGCCAGGTTGCCCGACGAGAGGTCGGCGATGTCGTCCATCGGAACCGTAGCCACCGAACCGGTCAGGGTAGCCTTCTTCTGCGTACCGTAACCTACAACGACTACCTCCTCGATGTTCTGACGGTCCTCCTTGAGGACGATCTTCGTCGTCGAAAGATTGTCAACCTCCTCGGTTACATAACCAAGGAACGAAACCTGCACCGTTCCCTTGGCAGGTACGGGCAGTACAAAATCACCATCCACGCCCGTCGTGGTACCAACCGTGGTACCCTTCACGATCACCGTAGCACCGATGACGGGCTGACCCAATTCATCGACTACAGTACCCTTATACTGCGTCTGCGCCGAAGCCGACAGCACGAAAAGTGCCATCACAAAACTTAAGCAGATACCAAATACTTTCTTCATAATTGTATTCTTTCTTTTGCGTTAGCACTCCGTTAGTTCAACCAGCGGGGGTCACCGTTGCCGGTCAGCGGCGTAAAGTTCACACCACCGTTCGGCTGCGAGAAATCGAGGATACCGTTGTCGATAGCGCTCTCATCGAAGCCGTGATTCGACTCGGTAGCAAACGTCGACGCATCGGTACTATCTACCGAGTTGCGGATACCCTGAATCGTGTTGCCCGACATAACGAGCGTACCACCTCTTTTTACCTTCTGCAGGCGGTAGCAGTCGTGGAACACCGATTTCTCGAACGTGATCACATACATTGCATTGTTGGCGATGTTGTTACCGAAGTCCTTGTTCGGCATCATACGCACCAGTGTCGAGTTCTTAATATCGAATACACCGTTGTAAGTACCGAAGCACTTGTTGATCGACTGGTTCGAGAAACGGATGAAGTAATTCTTGCTACCAGCCGAAGCCGAAGGATAGCGATTCCAGATCGTTGAGTTCACAACATAGGTCTTCAAGATACCGCCGTACCAGCTGGCGCCTTTCACACCATTGACATAACCCGTACCCGACCAACCATTGATGAAGGTGTACCACTGGTCACCATTCTTACAATTGAGCTGTACCAAGCAGTCCGACATACGGAACTCGTCGATACCCCAAGCACCATCGCTGATGTTGAAGAGCGACGTGGTCAGCTCCTTCACCCAGCACGACTCGATGCGGATCGGCGATGTACAAGCCATCTGGCCACCCGAAGTCAGGGGTACATCCGTACGCGTGTAATCCATCTCGATCAGGGCGCGTGAGGTCATCGACGTACAATCAAAGTTCACATTCTTGATCTTCAGACCGCTGGCAGGCGAAAGCTTACCATTCTCACCCACCGTTACGATGGGACGGTTACCCTGCGTACCACGCAGACGAATCGGAATCAGGCCCGTATAGGCGGGAACATCCAGCGTATAGGCAGCACCGCGCTCCAGGTCGAATGCCCACTCGAAGTTGGCATCGGCTGCTAGGGCATCCTGATGCTCGGCCTCATGCTCGAGCATGTAATTCGTGATAAACTGACCGATCTCCGTGCCGGCGGGGATCGTCTGACCACCAATCATCGAGGAGTAGGCAACCGTCGTGGCGCTCGCAGCACCCACGTTGTTGTACTTCTCGTTACCGAGCGTCAAAACGCTGACCTCGTAGTTCGTGTCCTCCGACAGGGGGAAGAGATACGAACAACCGTCCACCGTGACATGATCGACCACGATTTCGGGATTCTCCGGGTCGTTTACGTTGACTACCGTCAGCTCATAACCGCCGGCACCCATCGAAACGGGCCACACCACCTTTACCTGCTCGTTACCACTTGCGTCGGTAGCAAGGCTGAAAGCAATCGTCTCAGCCGCAGGCGACTCCAGCTGAACACCGGCAACACCGGCCGTCCAAATCTCATCATCGACACCTTGTGCACACGATACGGCAAACAGGGCCATCGCCGTGCAGCAAATGCCTCCGAAGAGCTTTCTCAAAGTCATCTTTTTCATAGGCTTTAGTTTAATTTGGTTGTTAATGAATTAGGAAAATTAAAAAGTTTATAGTTTTTCTCGTTTGATGGCCTGCGTCATCACTTGTAACTAAAAAGTGATGTACCATAAGGTATTAAGTATTTAGAAGCGGATTTTAATCCACCCCTTAAATGATGAAAAATGTTATGGATTTCCTCAAGTACGACAATTTTAGTAAAATTGACGGCGCTTTGACCCGATAGAAATTTTTAGTACCAAAATTCGGGCTTCTCGGTTGATCTACTTAGTAACTAAAAGTGCTACCGATCTCCGAGTGTGATTTATCCCTATGGGATAGTCGCGGCTTGTGACGGGATGTTTGGTGACCGGATGGGTGTTTGATAATCTTTGTAAGTCAGGCCGCCATGCCTCAAAAAGCGGTCGGTATGGGTGCCGAAAAAATCGCACGGAGGGAGCTGTAAATCCTCCAAAACGGCTTTAGATGGGCTTAAAATCAAATTCCCGCGTGATTTTTCGCTGTTTTTTTTTCAAATGTGAAAAATCTTCCTATCTTTGTATTCTAAACAAAGGGGGATTTTGCGCCCGATTACGGTTGAAAATCTCTGCTTATTAGCTGATTGCCAGCATATTATAAAACTTAAAACCAACCGAAAAAACCGAACGAAAGTCGCTTGCAGTTCACTTTTTAGTTACAAAAGTGACGCGACGAATCGGCCTTGGAACGCAATAAAAGCGCTATCGGGCATTTCGAGGCGACAAACCAAAACCGCTTAAACCGATAACTTCTTAAAAAATTACACTTAGCAAACCATTAAAGCACAAATCAAACCGATCGAAATCAACAACAAAACAACACAACTTTAATTTTTATTAACTAACAAACCTAATTTATTCAGCCTATGAAAAAGATGACTTTGAGAAAGCTCTTCGGAGGCATTTGCTGCACGGCGAT
The DNA here is from genome assembly GCA_964402935.1 of uncultured Alistipes sp. GTDB lineage: Bacteria > Bacteroidota > Bacteroidia > Bacteroidales > Rikenellaceae > Alistipes. Next base: position 4,796 of record CAYOEE010000004.1, read on the forward strand.
GGCCCTGTTTGCCGTATCTTGTGCACAAGGTGTCGATGATGAGATTTGGACGGCCGGTGTTACCGGTGTTCAGCTAGAGTCGCCTGCGGCCGACAGCTTTGTTGTCAGCTTCGTAACCGATGCAAGCGGTGTCGAGCAGGTGAAATTATCGTGGCCTGTTGTCATGGGTGCCGGTGGCTACCTGTGCAACGTGTGGAATGTCAATGATCCCGAAAACCCCGTCTCGGTTATCGAGAACCAGGAGGCAGACGGTGCATCGATCTACTTCCCGCTGGTGGAGGACTCGAACTACAAGGTGTCGATCCAGACGCTCGGTAACGAGAAATTCAACAACACGGGCGCAGCAAGCGCAACCGAAACAACCGTCAGCACGATGATCGAGGGTATTCCTGTACCTGTTTCGGAGGATCTTGGCGCTTTCATTACGAAGTATATCGCCGACAATGCCGAAACGCTGGCCGCTGAGCGTGCCGCTAATCCTAACCACGAGATCGCGTTCGACCTGGAGCCGGGTGCAACATACACAATGGCTTCGGTGGCAGAGTGTGGCTTGCAGCCGACCCGTGTACGCGGTGACCGTCAGAATAAGCCGCAGGTTAATCTGACAAACAATGCTTATTTCGAGACTGCCGGTGGTCTGAAGATTAAGTTCCTCAACATTGATGCTTCGGGTCTTGACAAAGAAAAATATGGTGTGATTACAATGGATCAGACGCCCGATCTGGAGACGGGTGCAGAGAGCTGCTACCACTGCACCAAGCCGGTACGTATCGAGGGTTGCTGGGTAAAGAATGTTCTGCGCAGTTTCTACTCGCAAGGTCCCTCGGCAAACTGGGCACTGACCGAGTTCCGTATGTCAGATTGCATCGCTCAGGTAAACTGCAAAAACAACGCATCGCACAAATCGTTCCTGTGGCCTTATGGTGGTGGTAAAGGTTCAATCCTCAACATCTACCTCTCGAACTCGACGATCTACAACATCTACAATCCTGCTGATATGAGCAGCTCGGCTTATTTCATCCAGTTTGGCTACCAGAAAGGATTTACCAAGGTCTATGGCACGGCAAACGGTGTCTTCAACATCCAAAACTGCACGCTCAACCGCATGGTTCCCAACAAGGATTTCGGCAACCGCGTAGGTTATGAGGGTTCGATGACTTTCACCGACAACATCTTCTACGACACGCGTCTGATTCAGAAAGTTTTGGGTCGTGGTGGTGCAAAGACGACGAGCAACAACATCATGTGGTGTCCGACCAATGGCGTTGACAGCACCGATAAGAACAACTATGTATCGGAGCAGGACCCCGGTTTCTCGGATGCCAACCTGAACAAGGTGCTCGATTTCTCGCAGCCGAACGGCGGTGTTAATTTCGCCCCTGCAGCAGGTATTACAGCCGGTGACCCGCGCTGGTTGAAATAACGGAGTGCTAACACAAAAGAAAGAATACAACTATGAAGAAAGTATTGGGTATCTGCCTGAGTTTTGTGATGGCGCTTTTCGTGCTGTCGGCTTCGGCGCAGACACAGTATAAAGGTACCGTAGTCGATGAGCTGGGTCAGCCGGTGATCGGTGCTACGGTGATTGTGAAGGGTACCACGATCGGTACCACGACGGGTGTGGACGGTGATTTCGTACTGGCCGTGCCCGCAAACACGCCTGTTCAGATCTCGTTCATCGGTTATGTAACCGAGGAGATTACGGATCTGGCCAAGACGGAGATCGTCCTCAAGGAGGACCGTCAGAACATCGAGGAGGTAGTCGTTGTCGGTTACGGTACGCAGAAGAAGGCCCACTTGACGGGTTCGGTGGCTACGGTTCCGATGGACGACATCGCCGACCTGGCTACGGGCGACCTCGCTTCGACGCTGTCGGGTCTGATCAGCGGTGTGTCGGTTTCGGGTGGTGATGCCCGTCCGGGTGAGGCTGCCAAGATCTACATCCGTAACGCCAACGATCTGAGCGAAGTAGGTGCTACGTCGCAGTCGCCGCTCTATGTAATCGACGGCTACATCTACCCGAACGATGTCAAGGTAGGTAACGTCTATCAGAACCTCGGCGAGGAGGCCTTCAACAACCTGGATGCCTCGATGATCGAGAATATCTCGGTGCTGAAGGATGCCTCGGCTGCCGTCTATGGTTCGCGTGCTGCAAACGGTGTGATCCTCGTGACGACGAAGAAGGGTAAGCTGGGCGCTCCGACGGTATCGTACAGCGGTACGGTGGGTATTGCCGACACCTTCTCGCACGCCGATATGTTGAGCACCTACGATTATGGTCGCCTGTACAACGCCATCATCGCTGCCGATCCGAAGAATACGCAGCTCAACAACAAGTACGACCTGTTCCAGGCCGACGAGTTGGCTGCCATGAAGGACCTGAACTACGACCTGCTGGACAAGTATTGGAAGACGGCCGTAACGCACAAACACTCGCTCAATGTTTCGGGTGCCACGGAGAAGGCCAACTACTTCGCAGGTATCTCTTATTTCAACCAGGATGGTAACCTCGGTAAGCTCGATTACGATCGCTGGACCTACCGCGCCGGTATCAACGTACAGCTCGGTAAGGGTCTGAAGGTCGGCCTGCAGGTTTCGGGTGACTACGGCGAGAAGAACAACCCCTTCGTAAAGGTCGGTGGCTCGAATGCCGAGAAGGACTATCAGACGATGCTGACCCGCCCGGGTTACATTCCCGAGTATGTGAATGGTCTGCCGATGGCCACTTATGGCCCGTCGAACGCGAAGGTGGCCGCCAACCAGGAATACCACTTCGACGCACTGCAGAACAACGGTGACTACTCGCGCAACATGACCTCGAACATGAATGTCGGCCTGAATGCCGAGTACGATTTCGGCACGCTTTGGAAGCCGCTGAAGGGTCTGACCGCCCGCGTAAACTACTCGAAGTCGGTTTCGACCGATAAGACGAACCAGGAGGGTTCGTACTACAACCTCTACAAGATGACGACCCGTTTCGGTTCGGGTGAGCACCTCTACACGCCGGTTGCCGGCATGGATCAGGAGGCTATCGAGGCTCTCTACGCTGCCTCGAACATCGTTCCCGTGAACGACGGTGCCGTAATTCCGAATGGTGGTGAGGTCGGCAACCCGGGTTACCTGGGTCGTACGATGGCTCGCACGGACAACTACCAGATGAACCTGCAGGTGAACTATGGCCGCACGTTCGGCAAGCACACCGTAGGTGCCATGTTCTCGATCGAGAAGTCGGAGGCTGAGTCGGAGTACCTGGAGGGTGCGGTAACCGATCCCTATATCTTCGGTACGGGCCAGTCGAACGCCGTAGGTGCCAATTCGGTGATGTCAACCGTATTCCGTCGCTATGAGTCGGGTTCGCTCTCGTACCTGGGTCGTGTAAACTATGCTTATGCCGACAAGTACCTCGTCGAGGTGCTGTTCCGTACCGATGCTTCGACCAAGTTTGCTCCCGAGAACTACTGGGGTTACTTCCCCTCGGCTTCGCTCGGTTGGGTCGTATCGAAGGAGAATTGGTTTGCCGAGAATGTGAAGTGGGTTGATTTCCTGAAGGTGCGCGCTTCGTTCGGTTTGACGGGTCGTGACAACCTGACCGCTTGGCAGTGGCAGCGTTCGTATGCCATGGACAAGGACAAGGGTGCCATCTTCGGCGAGGCCGCCAACTCGCAGGCCGGCAGCCGCGTAACGCTGAACAAAAACATCGCCGGTGTGAACCCCGATTCGCACTGGGATCAGTCCTACAAGGCTAACATCGGTATCGATTTCAACGTGCTTCAGAACCGTCTCGGCTTCGTGATCGAGGGTTACAAGCAGTGGGATCGTGATATGCTCATGCCCTACCGCGCATCGCTGCCCTCGACCGTGGGTAACCAGTCGGCCTATATGAACTATGGTGAGATGGATTCGTGGGGTATCGAGTTTGCCGCAACCTGGAAGGATAACATCGGCAAGGACTTCAAGTACAAGATCGGTATCAACACCGGTTACTCGGACAACAAGGTGCTCGTTATGGACTGGGCTACGGATAACACCTACCGCACGGTTCAGTACGGCGATCGTACCGACATCGGTACGTGGGGTATGCACTGCATCGGTATGTTCCGTTCGTTCCAGGAGATCGAGGAGTACTTCTCCATGTACAACATCACGAAGTATATGGGCATGACGATGGACGAGGTTCGCCCCGGTATGTTGATCTACAAGGATGTTCGCTCGTATGACGCTTCGACGAATACCTACGGTGCTCCCGACGGTATCGTTGATAGCGAGGTGGACCAGGTACGCCTGTCGAACCGCTCGAACCCCTACGGCCTGACGGCCAACCTCTCGGCTGAGTGGAAGGGTCTCTCGCTGACGGCTCAGATCTCGGCTTCGTGGGGCGGTTACTCGTTCCTGCCCTCGTCGGCCATCAAGATCAGCACCTCGGACCTCGAGTACACGAATATGCCTTCGTTCTGGAATCCCGACAACATGTATTCGTACCAGGATGTTTACGACGCAGCCGGCAACCTCGTAGTCGCCGAGAACCGTGAGGGTAAATACCCGAACCTGGCTTACTCGGATGTAAACTCGGTGAACTCGTCGTTCTGGCGCATCAGCGGCACGCGCGTTCGCCTGAACCGTCTGACGCTGGCCTACTCGCTGCCCAAGAAGTGGCTGACGCCGATCGGCATATCGGCCGTTCGCGTAAACGTAACGGGGCAGAATATTTGCGACTTCTACAACCCCTATCCGGATAACTTCATGGATCCGATGTCGGGTTCGTATGGCGCATATCCTACGCTGCGCAAGTTCACGATTGGTCTTAATGTAACCTTCTAATTTTAGCATACAATGAAAAGATTTAATATTAAAATTGCCGGTCTTGCCTTGCTTGGTGCAGTAGCATTTGCATCGTGCAGCACGGACTTCTTGGAGGAGAAGACCAACTATGATATGGCAAGCCCCACGCTCTACGACGACTATGTAGGTTGTATTGGTCGTGTAAACGATTGCTACTCGTTCTGTCTGCCCAACCCGAACGGTTCACCGGGTTGGCAGTACACCTCCACCGGTAAGGCTGACGACTGGTCGAAGTGTACCGAGGAGTTCTCGGGCTTCGGTAAGTTTGTTAACCCGCTCGATGAGCTGAATGTAATTACCGGTACGTCGGTGCCCGACTACTTCCAGGGTGCTGATGCTTCGAACATCCAGTCTAATGTTTGGGGTCTGATCCGTAACATCAACGATGCTATCCTCGGTATCGAGGGTGGTGCGCTGACTCAGGCACAGAAGAACGAGCTGACCGGTCAGCTCTACTTCCTGCGCGCTTGGCGCTACTTCCTGCTCTGGAAGTGGTATGGTGGTGTGCCCATCATTACCGACCTGCCGCCCATTGAGGCTGAGTCGGTAACGCCGCGTTCGTCGGCCAAGGAGGTCTTCGAGTTCATCATTTCGGATCTGGACAAGGCTGCCGACCTGTTGCAGGATGCCACGGGTGCCGGTCAGTGGAAGTCGGGTGAGAACTATGGCCGCGTAACCACGGGTACGGCCCTCGCACTGAAGACCCGCGTGTTGGTATGGTGGTGCTCGCCGCTGTTCAACCGTGAGAATGATCAGCAGCGCTATGTAGATGCTTACAACACCATTACGGAGGATCTGCCGCGCATCCACGCTTGCGGCTACGGTCAGTATCGTTCGGACGGTGTCGGTAACACGATCAAGGACTGGGCAAATATGTTCTCGATCATCGGCGCAGGCCGTAACGCCAACGAGGAGATCTTCTTCGCACGTTTCAACAACCTGGCCAGCGGTACGCCCGACTACTCGCGTAACAACAACTGGGAGCACTCGATTCGTCCGGCCAACGCGCTGGGTGGTGGTGGCGTAACGCCTTCGGCCATGATCGTGGACCTCTTCCCGATGGCTGACGGTAAGCGTCCCACATCGTACGACAGCTACACGACGATCGAGGCATCTTCGATTGCCTACGATCAGGATCACCCCTTCATGAACCGTGACCTGCGCTTCTACCGCACGTTCGGTTTCCCGGGCATCTGCTGGGACATGAGCGGTGACCCGACCGATGTAAACAACATGAACCCCTACGCAAGCGGCTACATCCTCTGGAACTATGTATGGTACATTGATGCCGCTAAGGTGGAGGATCCCCTCTCGTCGGATACCTATGGTGCCGACAACCTGCTGGCTAACGCCAAGGGTATGTACGTTACGAAGCGTTCGACGGGCGATCTGCACAAGTACGACTTCAAGGGCACGGCTGATGGTGGTGCCGGCTTTAAGTATTCGTATGCTTCGTGGTTCGAGTTGCGCTATACGGAGGTGATGCTCAACTATGCCGAGATCGCTGCCGGTGCAGGTCATCCCGATGTAGCTGTTGTCGAGCTGCAGAAGATTCGCAAGGTTGCCGGTTACAACGAGACGGCCACGGATAAGGAGATCGAGTTGGGTATCAACTACACGAACTGGGGTCTTCCGACCGGTATCGAGAGCGATGTTGCCTCTTGCTTGGCTGCGATCCTCTACGAGCGTCAGATCGAGTTCGCATTCGAGGGCAAGCGTTTCGACGATATGCGTCGCTGGTTGCTCTTCGACGGTGGTACGGAGTTCTCGAAGATCGGTGCTACGCCTTTGACCGGCTGGGGTGGAAACACCTGCACCTACCTTGGTTTCAAGCCGTTCAACGGTCAGCGTCGTAACAACATGGAGTTCCAGGTTAAGCCGAGCGTAAACGGTGGCGTCGGAGGCAAGGAGTGGAAGCAGGACGATTGGGACAATGCTCCCGACCCGATCCTGGCTCAGGCTTTTGCCGACGGCAAAATTGCCAGCCAGACCTGGAGTGCCTTCAAGACGTGGCGTGATGGCTTCAAGATTCAGATCAACAGCGTAGATCGTCACAACAAGTACACGCTCGATCCCGCCCTGGAGAAGCTCAAGACCCAGTTCTACGAGCCTTACCTGCAGCGTAAGGAGAAGAAGGGTGATGCCCTGACGTCGGACAACACGACCGAGGGTATGGTTATCTCGTTCGAGCCGCGCTACTACTTCCTCGGCTTCACGAGCGCCGTACAGTCCAAGAACCCGGGTCTGCAGCAGACCGTAGGTTGGGAGGATTACTACGGTGGTTCGAACCTCTTCGACCCGCTGGCTGAGTAAAGTTGCTTCCGAGGAGCAGCAAAAGGCTCCTGCCGGAGCTGTTCCGAAAGCCGTGTTTCAAAGCCCCACCGGATGATGGTTTCTCCTGCGGGAGAAGGTGGGAGCTTTGGAACTTAACAAGACGAATGAAGGGGCTGTTCAACTTTCTTGTTGAGCAGCCCCGTTTTTTGTAGGCGAATTGGGGCAAGAAAAATCCGCTCAAAATGCTTTTTTGCCTGTTTCACCGCGGCAAAAGGGCGATTCACCCCGTTTTTGCATGGCTTTTCGGATAATTTGGGTATCTTTGTGAAAAATTTCACACAAAACCAGCAACACCAACCAATAGCCTATGAACAAAAAATTGGTGGTGCTGAGCCTGTCTCTGTTAATCGCAGGGGCAGGATTTGCTCAGTACCCTTCTCTTACCCCCGAAGCAGGCGCCAAAGCCCGCAAGGTACTCGGCGAAGCTCGTCGAGCCTCGGATGCCGCCTGGGAGAAAGCTCTTCCGATTGTCAAGCAGGAGGCCCTCGAAGGTCGTCCCTATGTACCCTGGGCACATCGTCCCTACGACCTGATGCAGGCCGAGATTCCCGCCTTTCCGGGCGCAGAGGGTGGCGGTATGTACACCCAGGGCGGTCGTGGCGGCAAGGTGCTGACCGTCACGAACCTCCACGACAGCGGTGAGGGCTCGTTCCGTTGGGCCTGCGAGCAGGGAGGTGCCCGCATCATCGTATTCAATGTATCGGGAATCATTCAGCTCAAAACGCCGATCGTGGTGCGTGCGCCCTATATCACGATTGCCGGTCAGACGGCACCCGGGGACGGTGTCTGCATCGCCGGACAATCGTTCCAAATTGATACGCACGACGTCATCATCCGCCACATGCGTTTCCGCCGCGGCGAGACGATGGTATGGCACCGCGAGGATTCGTTCGGTGGCAACCCCGTGGGCAACATCATGATCGACCACTGCTCATGCACGTGGGGTCTGGACGAGAATATCTCCTTCTACCGCCACATGTACGACCCGAGCGAGGGCTACTACGAGGCGCGTCACGAGAAGTATCCGACCGTCAATGTCACGATCCAGAACACCATCTCGGCCAAGGCACTCGATACCTACAACCACGCCTTTGGTTCGACCCTGGGTGGCGAGAACGCCTCGTTTATGCGCAATCTGTGGGCTTCGAACGCAGGTCGCAACCCCTCGGTGGGCTGGAACGGAGTCTTCAACTTCGTCAATAACGTCATCTTCAACTGGCACAACCGCACGGTGGATGGCGGTGACTACACGGCCATGTTCAACATGATCAACAACTACTACAAACCCGGTCCCGTCACCCCGCAGGGCAATCCCGTATCGCACCGCATCCTCAAGCCGGAGGCGGGTCGTTCGAAGCACCCCTACAAGCTCTATGGGCGTGTCTTTGCCGAGGGAAATATCATGGAGGGGTCGCCCGAAGTGACAGCCGACAACTGGAACGGCGGTATTCAGATCGAGGAGCTGCACAACGCAGGCGACTTCACCAATCAGATTCGCGCCAACAAACCCTTCGCCATGCCCTACCTGAAGATCATGTCGGCCACGGAGGCCTATGAATATGTGCTTAACAACGTAGGTGCTACGATTCCCCGTCGTGACCGCGTGGACGAGATCATCGTTCAGGAGGTGCGCACGGGCGAGATCTACTACGAGAAAAAGCTCAAGAAGAAGAATCCCTACGGCGATAACTGGGGATTGGCCGAGAAGTCGCAAAAGGAGGATGGCACGTTCCGCTACCGCCGCCTGGACAACGACTCCTACAAGCTGGGCATCATTACCGATCCGAGCCAGATGGGCGGCTACCCCGAATACGAGGGAAAACCCTATGTCGATACGGACAAGGATGGTATGCCCGACGAGTGGGAGAAGCAGAACGGCCTCAACCCGCACGATCCGTCGGATGCCAACGGCGACCTGACGGGTGACGGCTATACGAACATCGAGAAGTACATCAACGGCATCTCGACCCGCCACTACACCAATTGGCGCGACCTGAACAACAACTACGATACGCTTGCCGCCAAGGGTAAGCTGATGTAACCAAAAAAAACAGCCAGAGAACCGATGAAAAAGTGGATTTTATCGCTCCTGATGACGGCCATGACACTTTCGGTGTCGGCCGTGGAGCTGAAAAGCGAGGGGCGCGATACGGCCTATGTAGCCTCAATCCTGAAGCGCTCGCAGAAGATTGTCGATAAGCTCGAGATCAAGGATCAGACGAAGGGCGAGGCGGTGTTGCACATCATCGCCAACCGCTACTTCGAACTGAACGATATCTACGAGGTGCGCGATCGCAAACTCGCCGAGGCCAAGACGCTGGAGGGCGAGATGAAGCAGCTGAAGAGCGACCTTGCAAAGTACGAGGCCGACTCGAAACTCTACCGTTCGCACTTTGCCTTTCCGGCCACGCTCTCGCTCTACCTGACCGAGGAGCAGATTACGCAGGTGAAGGATGGCATGACCTACGGCGTGGTCGATGTGACCTACAATTCGCATTTGGACATGATCCCGACCCTCACGGAGGAGGAGAAGGCTCAACTGATGGCGTGGCTCATCGAGGCGCGTGAGCTGGCCATGGATGCCGAGAATTCGAACAAGAAGCACGGGGTCTTCGGCAAGTACAAGGGTCGCTACAACAACTACCTCTCGAAGCGCGGCTACAACCTGACGGCCGAGCGTGAGGCGTGGTACAAGCGCATCGAGGCGCGCAAAGCCAAAGAGGCCAAAAAGAGCAAAAAGAGCAAGTAGCCGCAATCACTTACTGAACACAAACAGCCTGTCTAACTGAATGTTAGACAGGCTGTTTGTTAATTTAGAATTTAGAATTTAGAATTCAAAATTAGGGGAGGTGGCGGAAAAGGAAATCATTTTGAATTTTGAATTCTACATTTTGCATTTCGGTAAAGCGCCCAACCGCGTTCGACGGCCTCGAAATCGGCCTTAACGCCATTTTCGACCTCCGAAATGGCGGCTACAAGCGGAATCATCACCGCGCGCGAGCAGGTGTCAATCGCACTGTCGGGATCAAGCCCCGTGCGTTGTGCAACGGCACGGATGTAGGCCTCGGTGTGGTTCTCCGAGGGTGGTGCCCAGCGCGAAATCAACTGACGCATCGTCCGCAGGCCATGTTCTCGGCGGTAGGTGTTCAGTACCACGAAAACAGCCCGATAGCCCCACTCCATCGCCTCGAACTCCTTGAAGGAGGAATCGCGCGAAGGGCGCACCTCGCCTCGAAAACGATCCGACGAGTGACGGATATTGCCCGGGTTACGGTTTGCAAGCCCCCTACTCACCACTCGCCTCCTCCAAGCGACGATGGACAAAACGTCGAAGCCACTGAAAAAGCGGACTATCGGAGAGCTGGGCCGCATTTTCCAGAAACGACCAAAGCTCCACACCGCAGGTAAAGCCGGCCAAAAGGCGGGCGAGCTTCAGATCCAGAAAATCGAGCACCCAACTATCGAGCAACCACGCCAACGACAACAGCACCACCACCAGCGCCGCCTTGCGGATCGTGCGCCACGCCTTGGCGCTCTCGAAATACCACGCGCGTCCCTCCTTGCGGGCTGCGGCACGATCGGCCGCCACACCCGACAAGAAGTCAATCAGAATAAAGCCCATCGTGCAGAGAATCACAGGGGCAACGGGGGCAAAAAGCCCCACCACGGCAGCCGCCAGGCCGCTAATGAATTTGTACAAAGCCTCCATCGGTTGAGCAGCGGTTAAAGAGGTTCAACTGTTCGTCATATTCGGGGTACTCCGCGACGTTGGCCGCCAAGTGCTCCGTGGCACGTCTTAGGAGCGTCAGCGCCTCCTCGCGCAGGGAGCGCTTCAGCGTCTGAAGCGTAGCCGCATCGACGGTCACTGTATTGTCGACCTTGGGTTGTACGACACCGGCACGCGTCTGGCGCACGGCATTGCGCCGAAGGGCAACCACACGCGCTAGGCGTGCCACGGCATCGGAGAGGTAGTCGCTCACGAAGCTCGGATAGGCTCCTTCGAGCAGTTTCTCGTGGAGCGCAGCCCCCACCACGGGGCGGATGTAGCGCCGCTCGGCCACGATCAGATCCGCCTCGGTCAGGGTATCGCTCGTCACCTCGTCGGCTGCACGAAAGGCACGACGCAGCGCCTCGGTTGTTGAAATCAGGGTTTTCATCTTCACTAATTGATGCTTTTGATGTTATACTTTGTGATCTCGGAGAGGAATTGCTGCTGGCGCTCATCCTCCGGGTCGTACTCCAGACCATCGGCTTTGCGAGCCTCCCACACCTTCATGTAGATCGGCTTGGAGCGCGTAGGGGGTCGATTGGTGATCGCAAGCGACGAGCTGTCGATGCCGAGAATCGAGGCAATCAACTCGCGCATCGGCTCGCAGAGCGCCTCCTGCGCCGAGAGAATCACCGTATTGAGGGCCACCTCGTACTCTTGCAGGATGCGCTCCGAGCTGAAGCCGGAGGTGTAGTCCAGACCGCTGAGCGAGCGGAACCAGGAGTGCGCCACCACCATATCGGCCGTCGCCTGCTCGTGCAGGGATTGCCAATCGCCCTCGTTGTGGGCCTCGATCGGGATGAAGCGCGAGTGATCATCTTCCGACCCCTCGCGGATGACAAACATCACCTGCCCGGGGTTGCCGGCAAACTTCTCCTCCGCCAGGCGCACAATGCGTTCGGCCTCGGCGTCGTTATCGACCGAAGAATCGAGCATCATCACACCCGAGAGCTGAAACGAGTTATCGAGGCGGGCGATGTTCCAGCGATCGGTCTTATAGGCGATGGCCGAGACATTCATGCCGGCAATGTAGTCCGGCACGCCATAGTGGTGGAAGAGGGGTTCGTAATCCTTGTAGTGCACCATCGTGCGCAGTGTGCCGTCCTCCTGCTCTTCGAAACGGGGATAGAGGGGCAACGTGCGTGCCTCCGACTCGCGGAAGCGACTCCAATCGGCGTGGAGCAGGACGTGCTCCGAGTCACGCGCCACACGACACGAGGAGGCATCTTGGTGGTAGAACGAGAGGAAGGTGTGTGCAGCATCGGTCACCACCTCCAGGAAGGCGTTTCCAAAGAGCGATTTATCGAAGGCCAGGCGGTGGAGGATCGTGCGCAGACTCTCCCCTCGGCCGTTGGCCGTGTGCAGGAAGGCACTCAGCAGGGGTTGCTGCTCGTCGCAGGTGAAGCCCTTGCCGGCGATGTAGTCGGCCTTGTCGTTGATGATGCGGCGGTGCGTCGTCGAGCGACGCGCCATCAGGGCCAACGCAACGGGCAGCAGATTATCCTCGCCCCAGCGCCAAAAACGGTCGCTCTCGACCTTCGTGGCGGCCATTTGGTAGGGGTCCTTGCGATTCTCCACCGCTACGGCACGGGTTTTAATAGCAGTTTTTTGGGACATCTTAAGAACGATTTTAGGGGTTAGAGCGCCCTCGCGGGGCGCTGACACTCCGCGAGGGCAAGACGAACAAGCGACTACGCGCGGTAGGCATAGACCAACATATCCTCATCGAGGATCTCGCAACCGGCCATAAAGACGGCTCGCTGACGGTTCTCCATCTCATCGGGATTGTACCACATACGCACCTCGTTACCGGGCATATCGGCCGTATTGACCGCCATCACCAGGTTGCGACGATCCGTCAAGAGGCAGAACGACTGGTGGTTGGCCGTCTGAGGCAGGTAGGTGCTCAACTTGGGATCGATGATCGGAATACCGTGGTAGGCCAGCGAGGGCTGACCCTCGACCGTCGAGCGGAACGAGCTTTCGACACCCAGCTTGTCGAGGTGCTTCTCGAAGAGGAAGTAGATGTCCGACGAGCAGAAAAAGGCCAGCTGACCCTCCCCGCGAGCCGCCATCATGCGCGGGCTGGCAGCCTGCAACATCTGATCGAACAGTTCGACCACGCCACCCTCGGCCTCCACCTCGGCAGCCGTGTAGGAGGTGTAGTTGATCACGTCATCCACCACGGCACTCTTGAGCGAGGTGAGGAATCCGTTGAAGGTGTTGTAGCCGCTCGTGAGCGACGTATCGCCCAGCCACATCATCACACGCAGGTTCTCGGCAATGTTCTGCTTGAAAAGCTCCGTCTCGGCCTGCTCGAGCGTCGTACCCGTCAGGTCCTGCATATTGATATCCGAACGAGCCGAGATCAACTCATAGACCAGCGAGAAGTAATCGGCAGCCGAGAAGCCCATCTCGGCCTTGACGCGCTCCATGGGAATCTTCTTCTGGTACTTGGTGGCGGGATTACCACCCGTCCAGCCATTCGTCGTAAACTTCTTGAGCGAGAGGGCCGAGTTGTCCCAAAGTTGCACGATGGTCGGCACGGGCATGTTGTAGAGGATGCGCACGCCCAGCTCCTGGGCGGCAGGGCCGGTCAGAATCGGGCGGAAGAAGATCGACTCAACGTCATTACCGGTGTACTGCTTGGCGGTTTCAATGTAATTCATGGTGTAAAAGTTTTTAAGGTTGTTTTGAATAAAGGGTTAAAAAAGGGGGATTAGTAGCGACGGAAAGCCTTCACATCGCGGGCATAAGCCAATTCGTTCGGGGTGAGCGAGCGTTCGCCGATGGCGGGGTCCTCGATCTGCGCGACCGATGTAGCCTCAACGGCCTGCTGTCCCTCGCTCAGGAGGGTTGCAGTGCGGCGTGTCAATTCACGCTCCTCGATCTCGCGGTGGAGGATGTTACGCGGCTCAGGCAGCGCCTCCTCCTCGCCCAGCCCGATGGCACGAGCCAGACGACGCAGACCGGAACTCAGGTTCTCGGTCAGGCGCTTTGCGGTACTCGACGGACCGACAATGCGGTCGGCCAGACCGGCCTCCACCGCCTCCTCGGGCGAGAGCCAGCGACCATCACCGCCGTTCTCGGCCATCAGGGCCTCGAACTGCTCCTTGGGAGCACCCGAACGAGCGGCATAGAGCGACGAAAGACGGTCGTCGGTGGCACGCAGCAGGTCGATCTGCGCCGTGAGGTCATCGGCATTGCCCTCGGTCGAGCAGGTGGCACGATGGATCAGGTAGAGGGCGTTGGCCGAGAGCTCACGACACCCTTCCGAGGCGGCCTGTGCGATGATCGTAGCAGCCGAGGCGGTGTAGCCGTAGCAGCGGGTCGTCACCCGTCCCGGGAGCTGTGCCAGCGCGTCGTGGATCATCAGGGCATCGTTCACATCGCCACCCGTCGAGCGGATCGTGACGAGTACCTCCTCGGCCTCGATGGCGGCAATGCGGCTGACCGCCTCGCGGAAACGCTCGTAGGTCGCCACCCGCGTATCGGGGGCTTCGAATTGCCACTCCTCGGGGACGCCGATCGTCCCCTCGATCTCAATCAGGCAGTGCTCGGCCTCGTTCTTGATTTGGATGTTGGTTTTCATGTGTTAAAATCTTAGGTTCTTAAAGCTGTTTTAGGGGTTTGTAATAGATGTTACGCGCCTTTTCGAAGGAGCAGCAGAAGCGGTCGGCAGCCCAGGTAAAGGCATCCACGCGGAGTGCCCCGCCACGAATCGAATTTTCGATATCGTGCCGAATGGCCAGCTCCTCACACGCCTTGAAGTTGATCAGTTCCAAGCGGCAAAGCTCCTCGAAGATGCGGGGCGAGCAACCCCGCGGAAGAAGAGGCGCAATCTCCTCTTTCAGTGCTCGTTGCAGACGATTTTCTCTCATCGGTCGATGCGGTTAAACGTACAACATACTTTGCCTTGGTCGTGCTGTCCGCGCTCCACCGAGCGAAGCGTACCTCGCAATTCGCCACACGAAGAGCGCAGGCGGAAGATGGAGCGTAGATTGACCGATCCGCCCTCGGGTCGTAGCAGCTCTTCGAGTTCGTGGGGCTTGAGTTGCAGGGTCAGCTTCGCCACACCCGCCTCGGCTTCGGCCTCCAGGTCGTTGTCGTAGTAGCTGTGCAGGCCACGCACCCCGTCACGATCCTCGAAGCAGAGCGTGAAACCCGTGATTCCCTCCGCCGGTGGCAGGTGAAAGGCGATCAGCGGATAGCTTGCCGAGAAGCTCGGATAGCCCCACAACTCCCCCTCCGGCAGGGGCTGCATACCGCGGAAAGAGACGATACGCGGTGAGAAGTTGGTGCCGTCGTCGCTCATCGAATCGCGGTCACCGACCTGCAACAGCCGAGCCGACGGAGCGTTGTTGTAGTGGCCTACGCTGCAAAGCGACGGATGAAAAAGGGGGTTGCGGTGCACCCGCTCACCGGCTAGGGCCGCCTCGCTTTGGCAGGCAAAGCTCCATGAGCCGAACGCCTCGTCTGTCTGCTGCTCGTAGCGTGCCACGGCGCCATCACTCACGGCATAGCACCAGCGCTCGGTTTCGTGCAGCTCGTGGGTGCGATCCTGCAACACCACCGGCGATTCGGAATCAACCTTCGAGCGCCAATCCACCACCGGCGAGGTGCGGTAGAGCACATCCGAGGGTTCGACACGCACCGTGCGTCGCTCCTCATCGGTCACAAAGCGCAGGTTGAAGAGGTGGGCAACGGCCTCCAGGAGTTCGACCTGGCGAATCTCGTGGTGGGTCACCGCCTCGAAATCGACCTTCGAACCGTATCCCGGCGTCGAGCGAAAGAGGGGTCGAATCGAGGTCGTGCGATCCAATGTGAGGGGCATCCCCTCCTCGGCACCGGCAAAGAAGATCGTGTCGAAGTACTTCGGATTGTCGGGCGTAACAAGCTCGGCAGGCGAGTGCAGGCGCAACTCGACCGTCGTGGAGCCTATCTCGTCGATGTAGCCCTGATAGAGCGCCCAATCGGCATCCGTATCGACCCATCCATCAGCGGTTTGAATCTGGAGAATCGGATTTTCGAAGCTCCCCGTCATGGGCGTTTCGAGGAGGGTACTGCGCCCCGTGAAAGTCGCCAATTCGTAGCCGGCCACCCCGTCCCGCGTGATCAATACGCGGTAAGCGGCACCCTCCTCCGGTTCGAAGACCAGCGCCCGATAACTGAACCCCGGCTCGACATTCGAGCGATGATCCTCGTAGCGGTTCGTAAGACGCGAAGTAATCATGCCGCATCCGGGCAGGTAGATCGAATCGAAGCCCGTGAGGGTGGTGCGAGAGCAAATCCGGTGACCCGTTTCGTACTTGATGTAATACTCGAATCCGACGCTCACCTCCCCCAGCGGACGGAACAGGATGCGTCCGTCCTCCTGCGTGAAGCAATGTCCGTTGGAGAAAAGCTCCTGCAACACCTCGCCCGTCTCATCCACGGCCAGCGGAGAGGCACTCTCCACAAGGTTTCCGATGGTGCTGAAAAGTGCTGCCGGATCGGCATACACTCGTCCGCGGTAATCGGCTTCGGCCGAGACGGTCGTCAGACGACGAGCCAGGAATCCCATGCGATTCATCGCGGCGGTCGTATCGCGCGACGAGTAGGCACCACTCATGTAAAGCTTGCGGAAAAACTCCGAGGATAGGAAGCGGCTTTCAAGCGTATAGCCCGCTTCGAGAAAGATCTGCTCCATGAGGGTTGCGATATGCAGGAAGGGGAAGTAGTCATCGACCGTGAGCAGGCGCTCGGCCGAGAGCAGATCGCTGCCATTCATCTGTTGGGCATAGTCGTCGCGGTGGATCGGGAAGTATTTGACCACACTTTCATTGGTCCAGCTCTTGGTGATGGCCAGCGGCGTGAGGGTCATCGAGAAGGGAATCCGCAACTCACTGAGCCAACGCTGCGAAGATTGAGTTGCCCACCCCGTACCCCCTTCGCGGAGGGTCAGGCGGTAGCCCTCATCCGAGGCCTCATCCAGCCGCACCGAGCCACGCATCAGCACCGCTCCGTCGCACTGCAAAACAGCTTCGTGTGCCGTCTGATTGAAGGGAGGCGCCGCCTCCGGATCGCGGGCAAAACCGAAGATGCGGTCATTGGTCGCAGTGGCAGGCAGCAGGAGCTGCAACGTGCGCCCCTCGCGGTGAGCCGCGACATCGCCCAGACGGCTCAGATCGAGGCGGGGCAGGAGGATGTTTTGCGCAGCGAGGTCGCAGGGTTGAGCATCAATCAGCAATTCCATAACGTTTTGTTTTTCAGGGTTGGACGAATCGTGAGCGAGAGCGAGGAGAGCACACCGTGCCGATGGATCACCGCCTCATCGCTCAACACATCAACCGGCACAAAACCCGCCTCCGTGCCAAGCCATACCAGTTTGGCAGTCAGCAGACCCTGAAGCCCCTGCATCATCTCGTCACGCTCCAGGGCACTGCGCAAATGGATACGCTCCTCGCTTTCGACGCTTTGCACCGTGTGGCCCTCGGTGCCGTAGTGACGTTGCTTGGAAACATGGGTCGAGATACGCTCCGGAGCGGGGAAGGTGTACTGCTCGAGTGAACCACGCTCGCTGAGCCAGGCCAGGCGACAAGCCCCCTCCGAAGCGGGGAGCATCGTGTAGCGAATCGAGCAGGTCGAACCGCCGTCAATGAGGATCTGATCGGCATCGAGATAGTCTTTTCCGCGCAACGTGAAACGGAAGAGTCCCAAACCGGGGACAATGTGCGAGTCGAGCCGAATCGAGCCGTCGCGCCCCGTCACCACCACCTTAAGCGGTTGGGGTGTTTGGGAGAGGAAGCAGAGTTCGTCCGACTCGTCGGGTGCAAGCAGACGCTCGGAGGGGAGGGTGGTCAGCAACACGGTGGGGCTCTCCTGCGGAGTGGCGGGGCGAACGATGAAGGGAGCCGAGGTGATCTGCTGCTCCTCGGTTTCTGCCTCCAGATAGACCATGATCTGGCGGTCGATGGCTGCCACAACACCCGTGGGGTCATCCGTAGGCGGCGTAAAATGCAAAATACCGCGCAGGTAGGGGGCAATGTCGAACGAGGGAGCTACGCTGTTCACAAAACGTTTTGTGCCGAGCAGCGTACCCGAAGCGAGGCGAATACGCACATCGACCGTCGAGGCCGAGACCTCCGAAAGGGTGCAGATGAGCGGTTGGCCAATCGGGGAATAGGCCGAGGGAAGGGTGGAGAAATACATAAAAAAAGGAATAGAGGTGAACAAAAGGGTGATCGGCGGCCAAAGAAATGCTGCAAAAAAGGGCCGACGGGTGATGCCCGAAAAAAATGTCAATAAGATGACGAAAAGATGTTGATAATCGTTAATAACTACCCGTAAAATGATGTTTTGCAGCCGCTTAAAGATTGTTGATAAGTGCGACTGCGGGGTCGTTTATTGTCGATTGACAGGACAAATATACAACCCCGCATACCCCCTTGTCAAGTCTTTTTCGCACTTTTTCCAAATTTTATGGAATTTTGTTGCGATTTTTGTTTACTTTTGCACTACAAACCAAATTCTGTTTCAACTTATATGGACGATGGCTCTTGTTACACGGATAATCGCAGCGTTGCCTCTTTATGCAATGCCGAGCCGCTGTGGCGTTAAGCACGGGATCTGCACCCGTGCCGCATGGTCGTTCTCTTTCCTGAAACTTTTTGCACGTCACCTCGCTCAGGTGACGATCGACTCATCCGATAAATTTTGTTGGGACGCAGGGCTGAAGGTGGCTCTTGTTCCCAATCCCGGCTGAAGAGGTTAGCGGACCCACATGAGGGGTTCGCCATCACAGGATGCGATAAACAAAGTACAGCGAACGAGAAAAGCGAACCTTTGCCATGATTACCATCTACCTCAAGCAATACAACAAGATTATCCGCAACGCCGATACCCGCCTCTTCGACGAGTTGGGCTACGATGATATTCTCTGGATCGACATGATGCAGCCCACGATCAAGGAGCAGCGCGCCGTCGAGAACTTCATCGAGATCAACCTCCAATCGCGCCAGCAGGTCGAGGAGATCGAGTCCACGTCGAAATACTCCGAGAACGAGAACGCCATCATCTCGAACTCGAACTTCTTCATTCCCACGGGGGATTCGTTCCTGGTCGAGCCGATGTCGTTCATCATCTCGAACGAGGGTGTGCTCGTGTCGGTGCGCAACACCGAGTCGCGCACCTTCCGCGAGACGGAGAAGCGTTTGCAGATGAACTACCGCAACTACTCGACCGGCTACCACCTCTTCATCTCACTCTTAGAGGTGCGCATCGACTTCGATGCCGACCTCGTGG
>CAYOEE010000005.1:0-23591 GCA_964402935.1 uncultured Alistipes sp.
GATTCGAGGTCTGCGTTTGCGGGGTGAGCCAGTAGCCCTCCTCGGTCAGCGCACCGATCATCTTCTGCACATCCTCCCACTTTACTGCACCTGCCGGCTCACCCCAACGGGTGCGAATGCGGGTGTAGTACTTTTTGAGCGGCACAAGGCCGTTATTGAGGAAGGGCGACTCCTTAACCAGCTCCTCGCGCGGCAGGGCTTTGACATCCTCGTAGGTCTTGCGTAACTGCTTGGGGTTAAGCCCCGTGAAAGAGTTGTAGTGTGCAATCGTACCCTCGGGATTCTGGTCGGCGAAGTAGCGACCATTGAAGACGTTCGAACCCTCGCGGTGAACATATTGCGGCGTACCCGTCTCGGGGTCGATGAAGCGAGCTGCAATAAAGAAACCCTCGGTACGCGGGCCGCGATCGCGTGTGGCAAAGCCGGCACGGTCGATCACCTCCTGCGGCAGGGCCTGTCCCTCCAGGAACTCCAGAGCCGCGGGGATGCCCGTCAGGAAGCGCGAGTCGGCCGTCAGGCGGTAATAGTCCAGCATACGGTGAATCATCGAGGCCGTGGTGCTCGTATTGATGGCACGCGGCTCGTAGGTGCGTGCGTGGGCGGGCTTGAGGTCCGTGACCGTATATTGGTCGGCCCAGCCGGCATAAGGCGCGCCTTGTTGCAGGGTGATGAGCAGGTACATCGCACGCAGCACAGGCTCTTTGAGGTCCTGCATGCCGAGTGCCTGGTAGCACTGCGTGAGGAAGTCGATGATATCGGGAATTACGTCGTCGTTGAGCGTAATGAACGACGAGTAGTCGGCTTGACCCTGCATCGGGTGGTCGTAACGCAGGGGATAACGCTGCGGCCAACCGCCAATGGGGTATTGGCTCTCCAGTACAAAGTTAATCACCTTCTCCAGGGCGGGGCGGTAGCGAGGATCGTTCTTCTCGGTGTAGATGCGCAGCAGGAACGTGGCAGCCTCCATCGTGCCGCCGTCGTCGTAGGTGGCGTTGCCGTAGTAGTGCTGGAACTCCTCCAGGCGCCAGCCTGCCTTGCCGACGGTCGAGTACCACTCCTTGAGCGAGTTCTCGCCCGCAAAGTCGAATACATAATTCCAGCCGCCACACGGCAACTGACCCCAAATCAGGGCGTTGGCCACACGCTGGGCCTGTTCGTAGTAGTATTCGTCACCCGTGCAGTGGTAAGCGTCGAGCAGCAGATGGCCCACCGAGGGTGTTCCCGGGGGCTGAATCCAAACCATCGTGCGCTTTGCCTCCATCTCGCCCCATTGGCGCGAGAAGTCGGGGAGGTAATTCCAAACAAAGCCACCGTTGTAGCTCACCTTCTCCATCATGAACTCCGTGGCTCGGCGCATGGCGTTGCGCGTTGTCTCGTCGGGCGTTTGTTTGGGCTTGGCCGATACGGTTAAACCCACGGCAAGAGCGATGAGCAGGCAGAGTGCACCGTTAAACTTCGAAACAGGCATAGTCGGTAAATTTTGGGTTTGTGTGGTTGATTAGGTAAATATAGTAATAATTCTCGAAAAAGTGCACAATTTTGTCCCCTAATGTTTTGGATTGGGGGCGAATCGCCGAAAATGTACCGCGAAACATCCAAATCTGTTGTGCTTTCGGCCGAAAAAATCTATCTTTGTGCGTAGAAACTTAAAATCTACACACAATATGACAAAGAAAATCTTGTTGCTTGGCTCGGGTGAGCTGGGAAAGGAGTTTGTAATAGCGGCACAGCGTCTGGGTCAGACGGTCATCGCCTGTGATAAGTATGCCGGAGCACCTGCCATGCAGGTTGCCGACGCTTGCGAGGTGTTCGATATGCTCGATGGCGATGCCCTGGCGGCTGCCGTTGAGAAGCATCAGCCCGATTTGATCGTTCCCGAAATCGAGGCGATCCGCACGGAGCGTCTTTACGGGTTCGAGGAGCAGGGTGTTCAGGTCGTGCCGAGCGCTCGTGCCGTGAACTACACAATGAACCGCAAGGCGATCCGCGATCTGGCCGCCAAGGAACTTGGTCTGAAGACGGCTAAATATTTCTATGCCAAAACGTTCGATGAGCTGAAGGAGGCTGCAGAGAAGATCGGTTATCCGTGCGTCGTGAAGCCCTTGATGTCCTCGTCGGGCAAGGGTCAGTCGGTTGTGCGCTCGGCCGATGATCTGGAGCACGCCTGGACCTACGGTTGCGAGGGTTCGCGTGGCGATATCATGGAGCTGATCATCGAGGAGTTCATCGCCTTCGATAGCGAGATTACGCTCCTTACCGTGACCCAAAAGAATGGCCCGACGCTATTCTGCCCGCCCATTGGTCATGTGCAGATCAGCGGCGACTACCGCGAGAGCTTCCAGATGGCTCCCATCTCGGAGGAGCATCTGAAGGAGGCACAGCGTATGGCGGCTGCCGTGACGGAGGCACTGACCGGTGCCGGTATTTGGGGCGTGGAGTTCTTCCTCAGCCACGAAAACGGGGTCTATTTCTCGGAGCTGTCTCCCCGTCCGCATGATACGGGCATGGTGACGCTGGCCGGTACGCAGAACCTGAGCGAGTTCGAGTTGCACGCTCGCGCCGTGCTGGGTCTTCCGATTCCGGAGATTACCTTCGAGCGCATGGGTGCCTCGGCCGTGATTTTGGCCGATGAGCCTTCGGCTACCGCTCCCGAGTATGAGGGCATGGAGGAGGCCGTGGCGATGGATCCGCGCAACGACATCCGCATCTTCGGCAAGCCGTCGGCTCGCAAAAATCGCCGCATGGGTGTTGTGGTGGGCTACGCGCCTCACGGTTCGAACCTCGACGAGTTGCGCGATCGCGTGAAGGCCGCCGCCGCCAAGGTGAAGGTCATCGGCAAATAAGTTGATCCGATTCAACAAAAAAAGGAGAGCCGCGAAGCTCTCCTTTTTTATTGCCTGACCTTGACGATTACTTGCCGTAGGCGGCCACCACGTTGTCCGTTGCCTTCTTCAGCAACTCCTCGGGGCAGCAGAGCGTGATGCGGATGTAACCATTGCCCTCCGAGCCGAAGATGCCGCCCGGCGTGAGGAATACATCGGTCTTCTCCATTACCTCGTCCGAGAACGAGAAGCTGTCACCCTCGTAACCCTCCGGAAGCTCGGCCCAAATGAACAGACCGGCCTGGTGCTTGCGATAGCGGCAACCCAGCGCATCCAAGAGGGCATAGGCCTGACGCTCACGACCGTAGTAGATCTCGTTCAACTCCTTGAACCACTCCTCGCCCAAGGCCAACGCCGTATCGGCAGCCGCCTGAATGGGGTAGAACATACCCGAATCCATGTTCGACTTAAAGGTCAGAATCGAGTCGATCCACTCCTTCTTGCCCACGACAACGCCCACGCGCCAACCGGCCATCGAGTGACCCTTCGAGAGCGAGTTCATCTCCAGCGCCACCTCACGAGCACCCTCGACCTCCATGATCGAGATCGGAGCCTCGGCGTTGCGGATAAAGCTATACGGATTGTCGTGTACGATCAGGATGTTGTGTTTCTTACCAAAGGCGATGATCTGCTCGAAAAGCTCCATCGAGGGGGTCTGACCCGTCGGCATGTTGGGGTAGTTTACGAGCATCATCTTCACGCCCTCCAGACCGGCAGCCTCGATGGCCTCGAAGTCGGGGTAGAAGTTCGTCGCTTTGTTTAGCGCGTAGGTCACCATCTCGCCACCCGAGAGGCGCACGGCAGCCGAGTAGGTGGGGTAGCCCGGGTTCGGAACAAGCACCTTGTCACCCTTATTGAGGAAGGTCATGCAGATGTGCATAATGCCCTCCTTCGAGCCGATGAGCGGCAACACCTCGGTCTGGTAGTCCAGCTCCGTGCGATACCACTTCTTGTACCAATCGGCAAAGGCTTTGCGCAGGATCGGCTCACCCTTGTAGGACATATACTTATGTACGTCGGGGCGCAGCGACTCCTTGGCCAGGCGGTCGATCACCGACTGATGAGGCGGCAGGTCGGGGCTACCCATGGCCAACTTGATGATTTGACGGCCGGTCGTGGCCTCAATCTCGCCAATCTCGCGCAGACGACGCGAGAAGTAATACTCACCGATACCGTCGAGGCGATGCGAACGGTCGATCTTTACAGCTTCTGCCATTTTTTATTGGGTGTTATTTTTTAAGTTCTTGGTTGCAAATATACATTTTTTCGTTTTTCCTACAACGCGAAAAGGATAAAAATCTGCGCTGTCAATACACGGAGGAACATCACCACGGGATAGACCGTCGAGTAGGCTACGGCCGGCATATCGTTTCCGGCCACCGTGTTGGCATAGGCCAAAGCCGGAGGATCGGTCATGGCGCCCGAAAGCATACCGCAGAGCGTGTAGTAGTTCATCTTGAGCACCAGGCGGGCAAATGCGCCCACGATGAGCAGCGGCAAAATCGTAATAATCGCACCGTAGCCGATCCAACGATAACCGCCGTCGAGGATGGCATCCACAAATCCGTCACCGGCTCCCAAACCTACGCAGGCCAGGAACAAGGCGATACCCATCTCGCGCAACATCAGGTTGGCGCTCATCGTCGTGTAGGTCACCAGTCCGAAGTGCGAGCCGAAACGACCGATCAGGATGGCCAGAATCAGCGGGCCACCGGCCAGACCGAGCTTGACGGGCTGCGGAACATTCATCAGCGGAATCGAGCCGAGCAGCACACCGAGGGCAATGCCGACGAAGATCGTTACCAGGTTCGGATGGTCGAGCTTCTTGAGCGAGTTGCCGAGCACATCGGCGACCTTATCGACCGATTTTTCGGGACCTACGACCATCACACGGTCACCTACCTGAAGCTCCAAACCCTGGTAGGGGAGCAGGTCCACACCGGCACGATTGACGCGCGTGAGCGTGATGCCGTACTTCGTGCGCAGACGCAGGTCGGAGAACTTCTTGCCGTTGATTTCGGGCTTCGTGATCAGGATGCGACGCGAAATAAAGGTGGCGTTGGGTACATTCTGTCCCCACTCCTCGTTGGTCATCTCCATTTCGTGACCAAGGAAAGCAGTCACCGCCTCCCGATCTTCGGGTTGGCAGATCATGCGCACCTTGTCGCCCACGTTAAGCGGCGTGTCGGCATCGGCCATCGTCAGCTCGCCGTTGGTGTGGATGACGCGCGAAATAACGAATTGACGGTTGATCAAATCGCGAATATAGGCCACCGAACGACCGCTAAGCAGCTGATTGGTAAAGACAAGCGAAAAGCGCTCCACCATCTTGTGCTCTTGCGAAAGGGCGGCCAGCTCTTCGTTCTCCTTCGTGAAATTGACGCGCAAGAGGAATCGCAACACAATGAGCGAGAGGATGATACCCACCACGCCCAACGGATAGGCCACGGCGTAACCGAGCGCGATCGAGGGATCTTCTACACCCGCGGCATCCGAGTAGGCGGCTTGTGCAGCACCCAAGCCCGGGGTGTTGGTCACGGCACCCGACAAAATACCGACCATCGTCGGAATCGGTACACCCGTTACAAGGTGCAACACACCGGCCGTTGCGACGCCCAGCAGAACGATGCTTACGGCACAACCGACGAGCTGCATACCTCCCTGCTTAAAGGAGGTGAAGAAGCTCGGCCCGACCTGCAAACCGATCGAGAAGACAAAGAGAATCAGTCCCAACTCTTGGGCGAAATGACGAATCTCGTCGTTGATCGACATGCCGAAATGGCTTAGGACGATACCCACGAACAAAATCCAGGTGATACCGAGCGAGATGCCGCGAAATTTGAGTTTGCCGAGTGTGATACCCAGCGTGATGACCAATGCAATGGTGAGGATTGCATGGGCAATGCTTTGACCGAAAAAGAGGTTATACAACCACTCCATGACCTAACTAAACTGCTAACCTGTTTGAAAAAATCTGTTGTCTTCTTAAGGAGACGCACAAAGGTAGTATATCTTGTCGGATTTTGAAAACAAAATGACCGCAAAAGATAAGAAGCTGTTTAAAATTTATTTGCTTCATTCTTTTACGCTCTTTACGACTCCTTTTTCGCGTAATTCTCGTTACATAGGAACCCCTATGCGCCTCGAATTACGCGAAAAAATAGCCACCAAAAAGCTGTAAAATCATTTCGCAAACAAATTTAAACAGCTTCTAAATAAAAGCTTGGTCGAGAT
Source organism: uncultured Alistipes sp. (assembly GCA_964402935.1). Taxonomy (GTDB): domain Bacteria; phylum Bacteroidota; class Bacteroidia; order Bacteroidales; family Rikenellaceae; genus Alistipes. The sequence continues at coordinate 6,117 of CAYOEE010000005.1, forward strand.
TGTCGCCACGCTTAATTCTTTATGTGATGTGTAAAGATTTGAGATAAGTATGATTGATTGGTATCTTAATGTAATATTTAGGACACAATATATTAGAGGCTTAAATATTGTTCATAGTGGATGGCTAACAATTCACGTAGTGGCAAAAAACGTGTTGGCAAAATAATCTTTTTGCGATTCATCTGGCTTAAATATTTGCGGAATGCCACATTAGATACATTACCCATGAGTTGATCGGATATAACCAAGTCGTAATCAGGTGATATGGATATAAAATGCTTATCGTACGCTTTGTGAAAAAATGGATTAAGACACAGTCCATTACGAGGATTTGTGCGATTTCGTATATCACTCGACCAATCGGCAATATGGCACGCCTCGACAAGTGAAGGATGAGATATGCCTGATATACAACAAGTATTATTGTACGCATTCAAAACAGCCGATCGGAAAAATGATTGATTGACACGCTGTTTGACTACCGCTATGCGATCGATTCCTTCGGGAAGTTCTTCTGCGGAAATCCAAGCGGATTCTTCGATTGTTTGACCTTTGAATTTCGCAATTAATCGTTCACTTTCATATGCAAGATGGTCTGGCTGGGTGTTAAATTCGTCCCATACCTCTTGCTCTAATTTTGCTCCATGAGTAAGACCTGTGATACCCCTATTCGCCAAATCCGGATCAAGGCGACCAATATTACCAATCTTCATATTGAGCGCACTAGGAGACCTCCCTAATATATTTGCGTAGTATTTTACTAAAGGATGGTTTTTAGAACTTGCCTTAAACGGAATTTTGCAGTATACATTAAATGCAATAATAGTTTCCTCTTTACTCCAGGGTCTCATACACGTAGTTGTTGTCTTATTGACAAATATAGAAAAACTATGTGATTTAGGCAAATTTAATAGAGGTATTGCTCCAAAAGCGGTGTAAGGAGTGCCGTGGCGACCCCCATCAGGGCCATGGCAAGGCCGCTCATAGCACCCTCTACGGCACCGATCTCTACGGCTCGAGATGTACCGATGCCGTGCGAGGTAGCACCGAGTGAGAAGCCTACCGCCTCCGGCGTGCGAACACCGCCCAGGCAAAGAATCGACGGGCCGAAAACAGCTCCGAAAATACCGACGCAAAAGACCACCACGGAGGTAATCGACACCACGCCGCCCAACGGTTCGGAGATTGTAATGGCGATCGGCACGGTGACCGATTTGGGGGCAATCGAGTTCAGAATCACGCGATCGGCACCCATCGCAGCGGCAATCCAGACGACGCTCAGTACACCTGCAAGGCATCCCGTAAAGGTGGAGATAAGAATCGGTAACAGATTCTTGCCGAGGCGCTCGGATTGTTCGTAGAGCAGGTAGCCGAGCGATACGACCGAGAGGCCGAGTGCAAAGTCCAGCACGCGCGTTGCCTCGCGATAGTCGGCATAGGGGATCTTCATCAGGTGCAGCACGGCAATCATTGCCACGAAGGTCAGCAACACCGGATGCAGGAGCATCAATCGCGTGCGACGATGGATCGCCCCACCGACGATAAAGAGGGCGATCGTAAGGGTCAATAGCCCCAAATCGGAACTCAGCAGGTCGCGGATCATCGTTTGAGGCCTTTTTTAAGACGGGCAACCCATTGGAAGGTGTGCCCCGTGCAGAGTAAGACAAGGATGGTCGAGACGGTGGCCGCCACGACAATTGCCCAAAGATGATCGAGGATCACCGTGTAGGAGTCGATCAATCCAACGCCGTAGGGGATGAAAAAGAGCGCCATCGTGCCGAGCAGAAAGCGCGCCACGGGGCGCACCGTCTCGGCCTTTACGAGGCGGATTTTAAGCACCGTAAAAAGAATCAGCATGCCGAGCACGTTGCCCGATACATAGCCCGCAAGGAGCGTGCTGAGGAGATTCCCTGCCAGCCAACAAAGGAGAATGACCAGAAGCCCGATCATTGCTTGTTGCGTTTTTCGTGTTCCTTCTCCCACTCCTCACTGCGGATACCGCAGTGACCGAAGCGACAATTTTCGCAGTCGCGTGCACGACAAAAGAAGGTGCGCCAAATCCAGCGCCAAGCGAAGACGATAGCCACGGCAAAGATTGCCCAAACGACCCACTGCTGCCAATTCATAGCCCGATAAGGTTAAAGTAAGAGTGATCCGATTTCGTAGAATAGCCACGCAATGCCCCAGGCTGTCAGCGTGTTGTAAAGGAGTGCGGCAAAGGCCCACCGCCAGCCGGCCTCCGAACCGATGGCCGCAATCGTGGCGATGCAGGGGAAGTACAAGAGCACAAAGACCAGGAAAGCGAGTGCCGAGGCGGGGTCAAAATCGCCACTCGTCTGCAACTTCTTGGCCAGGGCGCCCGATTCACTATCCTCCTCGGCATAGAGTACGCCAATCGTTGAAACGACAATCTCTTTGGCCGCCACGCCCGAAAGGAGCGATACGCTCGCCTTCCAATCCAGTCCGAGCGGCTCGAACACGGGGTTGCACGCCTTGCCGATGCGTCCCAGATAGGAGTTTTCGTAGTGCGCTTCACCGGCCAACGGACTTTGCTCCGTGCGGGGGTAATAGCTCAAGAACCAGATGATGATCGAGGCCACAAGAATCATGCCTCCCATCTTGCGGAGGTATTGAGCGCACTTCTCCCACATGTGGCTCAGCGTGGCACGCCAAGTCGGAATGCGGTAGGGCGGCAGCTCCATCACAAAGGGGGTCTCATCGACCGGGAAGAAGATCAGACGCATCAATCGAGCCGTGAGAATGGCGATCGCAACCCCCAGGATATAAAGGCCGGTCATGACCCATCCTCCGTGCATGGGAAAGAAGGCGGCCGTCAGGAGAATAAAGACCGGCAGACGGGCACTGCACGCCATGAAAGGGGTGATCAGGATCGTAATCAGTCGGCTCGAGTGGCTCTCGATCGTGCGGCAGGCCATGATGGCCGGGACGTTGCATCCGAAGCCCATGATCAGCGGAATAAACGACTTACCATGCAATCCGGCACGGTGCATCACACGATCCATGATAAAGGCGGCACGCGCCAGGTAGCCCGAGTCCTCCATGAACGAGATGAAGAGGTAGAGGATCATGATGTTCGGCAGGAAGACGATGACCGATCCGACTCCACCGATCATGCCATCGACCACCAAATCGCGCAACACGCCGGCGGGCAGTACGGCATTGACCCCGTGACCAAGCCAGCCGACCAGGCAATCAATCCACTCTTGGGGGTAGCTGCCGAGCGAGAAGGTGCACCAGAACATGATGCCCGTGATCAGGAAGAAGATCGGGAAACCCCATACGCGGTGTGTGACGACCTGATCAATCAGGTTCGTAGCCATGCGCGTATCGACCTTGCCACGGGTAAAGGTCTCCTGCAAAGCACCCGAAATAAAACCGTATTTGCGGTTGGCCAAGGCTGTTTCGACATCCTCGCCCAGATCGCTTTCGATGTGGCGAACCACGCGGTCACGAATCTCGCACCAGGCATTGTAGTGGGGGAGGGTGCTCAGTTGCGCCTCGACCTCGCTGTCGCGCTCCATCAGCTTCAGCGCAAAGTAGCGGGGTGGGAAGTGCATCGGAAGCTCCTCGCGGTGCTCCGTGAGGGCGCTGTTCAGTTCCTGCAACCCCTCGTCAATAATGGCTCCCTGGTGGATGTGAATATGGCGGACACGCTCGTCGCGCCCCTCGTAGATGGCGATAACCGTATCGAGCAACTCTTCGATACCCTTGCGGTTACGCGCCTCGACCGGCACCATCGGTACACCCAACATACGCCCCAGCGAGTCGTGATCCAGATGGGCGCCCGTGGCCTCCAGTTCGTCGTACATATTCAGCGCAATGACCATGCGGGGGTTGATATCGATCAGCTCGGTTGTCAGGTAGAGGTTGCGCTCCAGGTTGGAGGCGACCACCGCGTTGATCACCACATCGGGTTGCTCGTTGGCAATATGCTGACGAACGAAACGCTCCTCGGGGCTGTAAGCCGAGAGGGCGTAGGTGCCCGGCAGGTCGGTTATTTCGAACCGATAACCGCGATAATTACGCACGCCGCGCTTCGCTTCGACGGTCACACCGCTGTAATTGCCGACGCGCTCGTGTCCTCCGGAGATGGCGTTGAAGAGCGAGGTTTTGCCGCTGTTGGGGTTGCCGACCAGCGCCACGGAGATCGTGTGCGAGGAGCGCTCGACCACATCGTCGATCGTCTCGATGCGCACTTCGCTCTCCTCGCTGAAGGGGGTATTTCGTTCGCGCTCCTGCTCCAAAAGAAGCATCTCCTCGGCCTCCTCGTCCGTAAGCACCTGCACCATGGCCGCCTCGCTGCGTCGGAGCGATACGTCGTAGCCCATAATACGATACTCGATCGGGTCTTTGAGGGGCGCATTGAGGATTACCTCGACCCGCTGTCCGCGGACGAAGCCCATCTCCACAATGCGACGACGAAAGCCGCCGTGGCCCGTCACCTTGAGAATCGTGGCCTGATCGCCACTTTTGAGTTCGGATAGTTGCATGAATCTTTGTGCACTTTTGTGCAACAAAGATACGCTTTTTTGCCGAATAATGCGATACCTATTTATGGGTATTCGTCGTCGCCTGCCAGCCTCCGCCCAACGCCTTGCAAAGGGTGACGTAGTTGATGTATTGCGTCGAGAGCAGCGCAATAAGCTCGGTTTGTGCCGTGTAGAGCGTGCGCTCGGCATCAATCACATCGAGGTAGTCGGCCATGCCGTTGCGATAGAGTGCACCGGCCATGTCGAGAATCGAACGGTAGGAGATTACCAACCGTGTGTAACGTTCCGTCTCCAACTCCGTGGCTCGAATCGAGGAGAGAATCTTCTCCACATCGGCAAAGGCCTCCAGGATGGTCTGCTCGTAGGTGTAGGCCGCCTGGCGGTAGCGCTCGACGGCTGCCCGCTCCCGTCGTTTCTGTGCCCCGAAATTAAAAATCGGTTGCGTGAGTGCGGCTACGGCGTTCCATACAGCCGGGTTCGACGATGTTAAACCTTTGATCGAGGTAGAACCGGCACCTGCTTTGGCAGTCAATGTAATAGACGGAAAGCGATCCAGGCGCGAAAGCTTGGCTTCGGCCGCTGCTTGATCAAGCGCAAAGCGAGCCTGGAGAATATCGGGACGACGTTGTAAAAGTTCCGAGGGAACGCCGATCGAAATTCCTTCGGGCAGGTGGTCGAGCAACAACTCCAGCCCCACGCCCTCCTGCGTGACGGGCTGTGGCGGCTCGCCCGTCAGGGTCGCAAGCGCCAGTTCGGTCTGCTCGATGGCACTGCGGTAGCGGGGAATATCTGCTTCGGCCGAGAAGACCAAAGCCTGCGCCTGCTCCCGATCCACCCCCGTGGCCATGCCGTAGCTGAAGAGCGAGTCGATCAGTGCGGCCGACTCGCGTCGGAGCGTGCCGGTACGGTTGGCAATCCAAAGGTCGCGTCGGTATTGCAGTAGCGTAAAGTAGGTAGTGGCCACCTCGGCCGTCAGCGAGAGAGCCACGCCTCGGTAGCTCCAAATGGAGGCTCCGAGTGAAGCCAGTGCTTCATCGTTTGTCGCCTTCAACTCGCCAAAGAGCGGAATCTCCCACGAAGCGGTCATCTCGGCCGCGTATTGTTGCGTGATCTTGGTCGAGCGGTTGTAGTTACCCTCGGCCGAGAGGGCTGCACCCACCGTCGGCAGGTACTCCGCGCGGGCCACCGTGAGCATCTGGCGTGCCTCCTCGACCCGCGAGGCTGCCAAACGCAGGTTGCGGTTATGGTTCAATGCCTTCTCTACAAGGCGATTGAGGGTTGTGTCACCAAAGAGTTGCCACCACGACGAGGGGAGCGAGATTGAGTCCTCGGAGAACGCCTCGCCGTAGAGGTAATTCGAACGTGCAGTTACCTGCGGTGCTTGCAGGTAGGGCGAACAGCCCGTAGCGAGGAGCAACAAAAGCGGAATAAACGAAAGAAGGCGTTTCATGATTGCGCGTGGTTTTGGGCCGTGCGGCGCTCCTCGAAGCGACCGAGACGACCAATCAGGTAATAGAGCGAAGGGTAGAGAAGGATGCCGAGCATCGTGGCGAGCAGCATACCACCCACCAAAGCGGCGCCCAGGATGTTGCGAGCCGTGGCATAGACCCCCGAAGCAAAGCAGAGGGGCAGTACGCCGAGGATGAACGAAAAGGCGGTCATCAGGATCGGACGCAGACGCAGGCGAGCCGCTTCGAGCGAGGCATCGAGGAGCGAAAGTCCCCGCTCCTTAAAGAGCTTGTCGGCATACTCGACCACCAGGATTGCATTTTTGGCTGCCAGGCCGATCAACATCACCAGCGAAATATCGAGGTAGATATCATTCACATAGTGAGGCACAAACTGATGCGCTACGGCAACCAGCCCCACGGCACCCAGAATAGCCGGTGGTACGCTGAGCAGGATAGCCATGGGCAGTGACCACGACTCGTAGAGGGCGGCCAAGGCCAAGAAGACAAACAGCAGGGTGGTCAGATAGATCCAGCCCCCTTTGCCTCGCTCGGAGGCCTCCTGGAACGAAACACCGCTCCAAGCCAGCGATACGTTGTCGGGCAACAGCTCCTTGCCCAGCGCCTCGACGCGCTCCATAACGGTAGCCGAAGAGGCCGTGGCGGTCGGTGTGATGTTCAGGGTGATCGAGCGATAGAGGTTAAATTGCGAAACGTAGGCCGTGCCCACCGTATCGCGCACCTCGACCAAGGTCGAAAGGGGTACTTCGTCGCCCGTCGAGGAGCCGACAAAGTAGCTTTCGAGTGCCGAACCGTCCTGCCGATAATCGGGAGCGGCTTGCAGGTAGGTTTGATAGAGGCGCCCGAAGCGGGTGAAGTTGTCGATATAACGTCCACCGAGCAGAGCACTCAGGTTGCCATAAAGCGATTCGAGATTGACCCCCATGGCCAGCGCCTGCTCCCGATCCACCACCAAGCGTCGTTGCGGAATACCGTCGTTGAACTGCGTGGTTACGGAGGCTACCGAGGCCTCCTTTTCGAGTGCTAAGATGAGTCGTTGAGCCTCGCCCATGAGGTAGTGCGTGCCGCGTCCCTCGACATCCTGTATTTCGACCGTGACGCCCGACGTAACACCCAACCCCGGAATCGAGGGCGGAATAAAGGCATAGCAAAGTGCTTCGGGAACAGCCGCGTAAAGCTCTCTGTTCAGCTCTTCGGCCACCTCCATGGCGCTCATTTTTCGTTCATCGAAACTCTTGAGTGCCACGAAGATAACACCCGAATGAGGCGTAGCGATACCGGCCAGGAGGTTAAATCCTGCGGCAAACGAACTGTCGAGCACTGCCTCGTGCGTGCGAATCCTTTCGTCGATGCGTTTCATCGCTTCGCGCGTCACCTGAAGCGAGGAGGCTTCGGGCGTATTGACCATCACAAGCACATAACCCTGATCCTCGTCGGGGAGGAATCCGTCGGGAAGTGTGCGCCACACCAGCGCTATGGCGCCCAGCATCACGGCCGTCAAAAGCGCGGTGCGGAGCGTATGTCGCACGAAAACAGGCAGACGTTCCGTGTAACGGTGCTGTTGGTGGGAGAACCACCGATTGAATCGTCCGAAAAATCCCTTTTCGCTGAGCGAGGAGGGGCGCAGTAAGAGGGCGCAAAGAGCCGGCGAGAGGGTCAGGGCATTAAATGCAGAAAGGACGACCGAAACGGCTATCGTGACAGAGAACTGCTGGAACATCAACCCCGCAACACCGCCTGAGAAGGACATCGGCACAAAGACCGCGAGTAGCACCACGGTCGTCGCCACGATCGGCGAGGAGACATTGCGCATCGCCTCCAGAGTGGCTTCACGAGGTTTAAGGCCGCGTGCGAGATTGACCTGCACGGCCTCGACCACCACGATGGCATCATCGACCACCAAGCCGATGGCCAATACGAGTGCCAGGAGCGAAATGATGTTGATCGTAAAGCCCAAGAGCGGGAATACGGCAAAAGCACCAATGAGCGATACGGGAATCGCCACGAGCGGAATAAGTGTCGATCGCCAATCCTGCAAGAAGAGGTAGATGATGGCAATCACAAGCAACAGCGCCACCAGAAGCGTAATGAATATATCCTTCACACCGGCACGAATCGAAGTGGTGGTATCGACAATCGAGGTGGCTGCAACCCCGTCGGGAAAACGCTCTTCGAGCTTCGACATGGTTTGACGGATCGCCTCACCGACCTGCATGGCATTGCTCCCCGGCTCCTGGTAGATCACCATCAGCGTCGTGGGCATCCCCTCGAAGCGGGAACTCACGCCATAACTCTGGCTGCCCAGCTCCACCTCGGCAATGCGATCGAGCCGAATCTGCTCGCCCGATGGGGTGGTATAGACCACGATGCGGGCAAACTCCTCGGCCGTGTTGTAGGCCGGCGGGAGGGTTACGGTGTAGGTATAGGGCGTTCCTGCGGGAGCCGGCTCGGCACCAAATTGCCCCACAGGGTAGAGCTGGCTCTGCGCATTGATCGCCTCGACGACGGTTTCCAGTTCGATGCCGTAATATTTCAACAAATCGGGCTTGAGCCAGATGCGCATGGCATACTCGGCCGAACCCATGATCTGAATCTTTCCCACGCCGTTGATCTTCAGCAGCTCGTTGCGTAAGTTGATGTAGGCGTAGTTCGAGAGCCACTCCTCGTTGTAACGGTCGTCGCTGTGCAGGGCATAGACCATCAGGAAGCCCGTCATGGTCTTCTCGGTCGTGATTCCCTGCTGTAAAACCGCCTCGGGGAGTTTCGCTTGAGCAGCCGCTACGCGGTTTTGCGTAAAGACGGCATCCATATCGGGGTCGGAGCCGATATCGAACAGAATCTGCAACGAAGCCGTGCCGTCGTTGGCCGACGTACATTGCATATAGAGCATATCGCTCACACCCATGATACTCTCGGCCAAGGGGGTCGTGACAGCATTATTGATCGTCTCGGCATCGGCTCCCGGGTAGGTGGCCGTGACCTCCACAACGGGTGGTGTGATGTCGGGATACTGCTCCACGGGAAGGTTGCTCAGCGAGAGCAGACCGAGCGCCACAATCGCAGCCGAGAGCGATATGGCGAAGATCGGGCGACTGACAAAGAATCGTTCCATGCGCTAATTGGCTTTTTGGGGGTGAATCTTCATCCCCTCGTGTAACTTCTGACGACCGGCAAGTACAACCCGTTCCGAGGGTTGAAGACCGCTACGCACCACCCACATCGAGTCGCGTTGTGTCCCCAACTCGATCGAGCGATATTGAACGGTGCTGTCGGGACGCACCACCCAGACCGAATTGACCCCCTGTGCTTGGCTGACGGCACGAGCCGGCAGGAGCAACGCCGGGCGTCGAGCACCGATGTCGCAACCCACGCGGGCAAATTGTCCCGCCTTGAGTTCACCCTCCGGATTGGCGAACTTCACCACCAGAAGCAGCGTTCCGGTCGATGAGGAGATATCCTTGCGCGTATGGCTGTAAAAACCCTCCAGCGGGTAACGATGCCCGTCGTCGAGCGTGAGTGTAATGGCGGAGAGCAACCCCTCGTTGTTGTAGATCTCGGTGCGGTTGTTCGTCAGGCGCAGGTAGTCGTTCATGGCCAGCGCCACATCGAACGAGAGGGTATCGGTATTCGAGAGCGTGGTGAGCACATTGAACTCCGTGCCCGGGCCGACAAAGTCGCCAATGTGCGCTTTCGACGAGCCGGCTATGCCGTTGATCGGGGAGCGAATCTCGGTGTAGGAGACATTGAGCCGCGCATTGCGCAGCGACTCCTCGGCCGAACGCACCGAGGCCTCCGAGGCGCGGTATTGTGCCGTGTATTGATCCAGTTGCGCCTGACTGATGGCATTCATGGCGGCCAAGGGCACGGCGCGCTCGTAGTTGTTGCGCGCTTCGATCGCTTCGGCACGAGCCGATTGCAACGACGCCTCGGCTGCATACATCGCTGTCGAGAGTTGTGTGGGGTCGATGCGATAGAGTAGCGCACCCCGTCGAACGGGCTTGCCGCTATCGAAATGTTTTGAGAGCAGGAAGCCGTTGATGCGGGGTTGGATCACGGCATCGAAGTTGCTTTGCAGATAGCCGATAAACTCCATGTGTTGAGCTAATTCCACCTCCTCGACTGTCACAACAGGCACTTCCAAGGGGTTGCTTTCGACACTCTTTTTATCGCTTTTGCAGGATGAAATAAGGAGCAAAGCTCCCAAAAGGGTTACGATTTGTATGCGCATAGCTTTCTGTTTTCCCTTTTTGGGGACAAAAAACATACCGCAAGGCGTAAAATTGGGCTAAAATGGCTATAAATAGAGAAAAAAGTTGAAAAAAATAGTTGATTTATGGTTTGATTTAGAATATTTTCATATCTTTGTGACGATATCAACCCCTTAAAATTTTAAGACAATGAAAGAATTGGTTGCAAACATCAACGCACAGTATGAGGTGTTCGCTGCAAATGCGGCAGCTCAGGTAGAGAAGGGTAACAAGGCTGCCGGCACGCGCGCTCGCAAGGCTGCTCTTGAGCTTTCGAAGCTGATGAAGGAGTTCCGCAAGGTTTCGGTAGAGGCTGCGAAATAATTCGTCACACTTAACTTCTCGAGAAGATAAGGGCCATCCAGACTGGATGGCCCTTGTTATTTTGTCGAATGGTTATGGGGCGCGTGGGGTTGTGCCATTGCCCAAGCTATTTATCGCAATTTTCTTACAATCTTTTTCGGGTTGTCGAGCGAATGGGGATGGTGGCCGCAATCGGGTTTGGCGATGATCTTAATGCGGCGCTTGTGGCGCTCGGCGATGCGGCCGAAATTCTCCTCGTAGGGCACCAGCTCGTCCGCCATGCCGTAGCATACCACAACCGGTATCCGTGCGCGGACAATCTTTTCGAAATGGCGGATCGGGTAGTCGTGCCCCTCCTCAAAGTCGGCTCCGGCTTCCTGCCATTGACTCACAGCATCTTTGTAGAGCTTCTCTTCGGCTTCGGAGGGCCAGCTCTTCAGATCGCACACCGGAGCATCCACATAGATTTTCTCGATCTGCTCGGGGTGGTCGATGGCGTAGCTCAGGGCAAAGAATCCGCCACGGCTGAACCCCTCGATGATAAACTTCTCGTTTAGCTGATAACGACGACGTGCCTCGTGGTAAAACTGCTCGAAATCGCGCTTAGCCTGCGGGTTGGCGTAGGCGTGCGTGACATCGCAATAGGCTACCGTAAAGCCCAGCTCCAGGAGCCGCTCATCAACCGACGGAAAGGCGCCCAAAAAGGCGGGACGCACAATCCAGCGGCCATTTTTCTCGCCCGTGGGGTGGATTACGATGCAGGTGCGATCCGCCACGCGAAATTGCTCGTGCGCGTAGCGATCCTGCCACTTGGGCTTGGCCGAAAGAGGAACGGAAAGGGTAATCAGGAGCAGGCTCAACAGCAACTTTTTCATCGTCGGTATGCGTTTCATGGTTAGTCGATCTCTACGCCGTAGCTGCGCAACAAGGCGACATCCTCCTCGGAAAGACCCGTCTGGGTAAAGGGAACGGCTTCGTTGTGGTCATTGAGGTAACGACGCGGGGCGGTCTGGTCAAAAGTCGAGCTGACGAGCGAGGCTCGAGCATCGACAAAGCGACCTTCGATCGAGGCCATGTCGGCCATCGTGTGGTACATGGCGTGGGTCGTGGCGGGAGCTGCGGTGTGCAGCTTGGCCGCTTGCACCTTCTGCGGGAAACAGCTGCGGTAGCGCTCCGAGAACCAGCAGAACGAGGCTACATAGAGCTGGTAGGCCGTGGTCGTGGGGGAGGCGTGCAGGAAACGATGACGCTCGTCGTCCATCAAATCCTCGCCGTGGTCGGCACAATAGAGCAGAGCCGTAGCCGTATCCTCCAGACCGGAGAGGTAGTCGAGTGTCTCGTTTAGGAAGAGATCCGTGTAGCGGATCGAGTTGTCGTAGCCGTTGCGAAGCTCCTCGCTGTGGTCGCGTCGAATCGCCACGTCGGGATCGGGACCGAAATAGGCCTCGTGACGTGGGTAGCGTTGGTGGTAGCTGAAGTGCGAACCGTAGCAGTGGAGGATAAAGAGCATCTTCTCGCTCTTCGAAAGATTGATTTGTCGCTCCAGTTCCTCCCTCAGTTGCAGGTCGTGTCGCGGATCGTCGAGGTAGATCAGGTGATCCACATCCCCGGCCAGGTGGTCGATCATTGCCCCCTGGGGCGATTGGTTGGAGATAAACCAACTCTCGAAGCCCGCCTCGTTAAAGAGTGCCGGCAGACCGCGACGACGGTACAGCTCATCGTGCTCATGCGTATCGATCGACGAGAGGAAGAGAGGAACGCTCTTGTGCGTGGTGTTGCTCTGCGTGAGGATATTACGGAATATTATCAGATCCTCGCGTTTGCTTAATCGCGGGTTGGTCTCCCGCTCATAGCCATAGAGTTGCCAATTCATGGCACGCGAAGCCTCTCCGATGATATAGACGTAGATTTCACGTCCTTCGCTCTTGGTTTTGCGCTGGGCGTCAAAGATAAAACCCTCGGCCTGGGTCTTGTAGTTGTAGGTCTTGCGCAATTCGGAGGCGGCCAGGTGCGCATTGTAGCAGACATTGAGCGGGAAAATCTCGTCGCGCAGTACATGCTTATCCTCGCTCACGGCGTAGGCCGGCCATAGGGCAAGGCAACCCATGCAGAAGAGGATCGCACCGGTCAGGGAGAAGATCAGGCGCAACTTACGCGAGAAGATGCGTCGCTTGGCAATCTCGCGTGCCGCTAGGTAGAGCAGCGGCAGGTAGATCACGGCCACGAGCAAGACCGCAGGCCAAATATTGGATAGCAGTTCGTTCGCCTCGTTCGGATTGGTCGTCACGAGGTTGGTGAACATATCGGTTGCGATGATCGAATTTCCGAACAGGTAGAGCAGGACGATCTGGAACGCTCCGAAGAAGATAAACGGAAAGCCGAGCCAGATCATCAATCCCGAACGACGGAGCACCATGCTCCACATCAGGTAGAAGCCCAGCGGCATGAGAATCAGCGCCTCGATGGTCCAAATCGAGTAGTCCTCCGTAACCGCCAGGGCAAAGTTGGGGGCAATGATTGCAACCACAAACCACACCGAAAGCAGGATCGAGAAGCGACTGCGCGTCTCGCCCGGATAGGGGTTTGGGTAGATGTATTGCCAAATCTTTTGCATCGTAGGAGTTCCTCTTTTGTTTGAGTTAGAAGGCTTCGTTGATCGAGAGCAGGAAACCGCTTGTCGAGCGTCCGAAGCCGTAATCCATACGGACATTTACCCGTTTCTTCAGCTCCCAGCGAAGACCCAAACCGTAGTTGGGCAGGGTCTTGCGCCAGTTGAAAGGTTCGTCGTCCGAGAAGATATTGCCTGCACCGCCCCAAACAGCACAACCGATGCGGCGCCAAATGTGCTGACGCAACTCTACCTGAGCTGTGAGAAGGTTGTTGTCGGTGTATTGACCCTCGTAATAGCCACGCATACGCTCCGAGCCACCCAGACGAGCCAACATCGGCCAAGGCGTACCCTCGGAGTTGAACTCGCCCTGTAAGTCAAAAGCGGCCAAACCGCCTTTCCAGAGTTTAAGATATGAATTGGCTCGGAATGTCAGGCGATTCAGGCTCTTACCGCAATCACCCAGCCCGCGCGGAAACCACTCCTCCTGCACGCTGAGGTAGAGACCGCGTGCAGGATTAGGGATAAAGTCGCGCGAATCGTACTCGAGCAAAAGGCCAAAGCCCGTTGCCGTGTAGCTCTGCTGCTGACCCTCGATGTAGGCGAGGCTTTCGGGCTTAAATTTACGGCCGCGCGTATGCTCGAAGTTCAGAACAGCGCCAACATAGGTATTCGAGAATAGGCGCTGCAGGAAGCGACCGCGAATGGCGTAGCGTTGCTCTACATAGTCCGATTTGGGGTTGTAACGACCTGCCGTATAGCCGATACCCCAGCTATCACGCGGGGCGGAGGCAAAGCTCACATCGTAATCAACCTTGCGAACGGCATGGCGGAAAATCGTGTTGCCCGTCACACCGATGGAATAGAACCCCGAGGTGGTAATATTGGCATAGATCGAGAGGTCGGAGGGTGGGGTAATGGAGTCGGTGCGATCGAGGCGATAGAGTCCTGCAGCCAGCACACCCAATCCGAGCTTGGTGGTCTTCGAGTAACTCGGACCACCGGCAAACGTCAGGTCGATCTTTTTATCAAAGGTATGATCCTCGGTCGATTGACCGAAGTAATCCACCACGCGATGCAGGAACCCCTTGCGCTGAGGTGTGAGTGCCGACGAGTCGATGCGAATCGGGGTATAGGTATAACGCACCGTATCGCCATCGACAATATGATAGCGATATTCGGTCTGCGCCTCAGCGGGTAATGCGACCCACAGCAGGAGCAGAAGGATCGGTGCAATCCGTCGCATGAAGTCTCCGGATGTTAGCGGTAGAGCTTGACGACGCGGTAGAACTCCTTTTTGTCCTCCTCCGTAAGCTCACCTTTGCGCAGGTAGAGCATCTCACCATCCTTCGAGACGAGCATCAGCACAAATTGGTTGTTGCAGTCACCCAAATCCCATGCCTTGGCCAGCGTACGATCCGTGTCGGCCAATACCGTAGCGCCGTTTTTCTCGGTGCGCTTGCGGGCCATCGTGCGGACAATACCGTTCGGGAGCATTGTATCTTTGAGGTTCAGCACGCCGAATCCCTCGATGTTCTCACCCTCGGCAGCATGGTTCTCCTCGATCTCGATCGTAAAATCCTCGTTCTGTTTGTGGCGATCGGGATCGACATAGAAGATCAGGAGGTGCTTTTCACCCCAACAAGGGAGCATGGCGGGCTCTTTTTTGAGGTTGTAGAGCTCGACATTCTCGAGTTTTTTGTGGTTGCCCTGCGCCGAAAGGGATACAACCGTCACCAGCGCCACGAGCGTCATAAGTAGCTTTTTCATCGTGTCAGAAAATTGGTTTGACGCTGCAAAGGTAACTTTTTTTTCTCAAAAATGGTGGCTTAAACAAGATATATCTTGTTCGTTTCGGCTTGTAGCGCATCTT
Organism: uncultured Alistipes sp.; assembly: GCA_964402935.1. Classification (GTDB taxonomy): domain Bacteria; phylum Bacteroidota; class Bacteroidia; order Bacteroidales; family Rikenellaceae; genus Alistipes. Next base: position 21,128 of record CAYOEE010000005.1, read on the forward strand.
CCGGACCGTTTGTGGCAGTCAGCGATCGGCTGTCAGCTATATATAAAGCGTCATCCCGAGGACTCCCCCAGGATGACGTTGTTCTTTAATATCTTTACTCTCTTTACTCTCTTTACTCTTTACTCTTTCTTTTTTCTCTTTGCTCTCTCCTCTTTCCTCTTTTTATGCAATCAGTTCGTCGAGCAGCTTGCCGCATCCCTCCTCCAAAAGGTCGAGGACGATCTCAAACCCCTCGCGCCCTTCGTAGTAGGGGTCGGGGACATAGTGGTAGCGAGACGGTGAGAAGAATTCGCGCATGCGGTAAATCTTATTGGCCGCCTCGCGCGAGGGAGCCAGGCGATGCACATCCTCGTAGTTGTAGTCGTCCATGACGATGATGCGGTCGAAACGGTCGAAATCCGATTCGCGTATTTGACGGGCGCGGTGCGTCAGTTCGAGGCCTCGTGCCGAGGCGGCTCGGCGCATACGCGGATCGGGCAGTTCGCCCGTATGTCCGGCATAAGTGCCGGCCGAATCCACCTCGATACGGTCGGTAAGCCCCTTGCGGATGATCATATCGCGCAAAATACCTTCGGCCGCCGGCGAACGGCAGATGTTTCCGAGGCAGACAAAAAGGATGCGTTGTTTCATGTATATTTTTCTCTTTCTCTATATATTTCTTCTCTTTTTACTCTCTTCTCTTTGCTCTTTGCTCTTTGCTCTTTGCTCTCTCCTCTTTAGAAATCCAGGCCGAAGCTGATGCTGTATGTGTTGTGCAGCAGGCTCTTTTTCTCGGCTATCAGGTAGGCGAAATCGACGCGAAGGTGCAGGAAGCGAACACCGACGCCCACCGAACCGAACGAAGGGTAGTAGGCCGTGCGCTCGCCGAAGTGGTATCCGGCACGCAAACGAATGAGCTGCATGAGGTTATATTCAGCACCTAAAGCGGCTTGGAATCCGCGTACCGTGGAGGGTGTGAAGTAGTAACCCACATCGGCACCTACGGTCAGCTGGTGCTGATCCGAAAAGAAAGTTTCGAGGGCGGCCCCCATGCGCAAATCCATCGGCAACGAAAGCTCCGAATCATCGAGAAAAGCTCCCAGATTCGCTACTTTTGCACCCAGACGCAAGGTCGAGTAGCGCTCCCACGAGAGGGGATTTTCGTAGGCCACCGAGAGATCGAGCGCCAGGGCATCCATCTTCTCTTCGTAGCGTTTCAGGTGCATATAGCGACCCACCACACCAAGGGCCGTGCGTTCACCGAGGCGACGCGTGTAACCCACATCGAGTGTCGAATCGTGGTTGCCCTTCTCGCGCAAATACTGTCGCCAGCCGAGCTGAATCGTGTTCATTCTGTCGAAGCGCCAGTAGCCCGACACGGCGTAGTAGTCAAAGTCCGCCTGCCCGTAATAGGAGGCCGAGAGCTTGGCCGGAAAGAGCGAAAAGGCGGTCGAAGCGGCGTTGTTAAAGAGTGCGTGCGCATCCGTCTGAACGGCCATCGTCAAGCCGCCCATACCGAGCGATTGGGCATCAATGGTCGGCAGTGCCGCCTCTTGAGCCGTGAGGGTGGCAACCGTAAAGAGCGCCACCAGAAGGGTCGAAATTCGTTTCATCATTGGGCAAAGATAATAAAAAGCGAGCCATAAAGGGTGAAGTGTGTAATCTTTGTCGAAAAAAATCCTAAATTTATGCCACTTTCTTTCCCTTTTCCGTTGTATCTTTGGGTTCGGAAAAATGTATAAACCATAAAATAATGAGATTTACCATGAAAAAAGATGCAGTTGTTTTTGAGCTGATCGAGCGTGAGCGCAACCGTCAGATGCACGGCATCGAGCTGATTGCTTCGGAGAACTTCGTGAGCGATGAGGTGATGCAGGCGATGGGGTCGGTTTTGACCAACAAATATGCCGAAGGTTATCCCGCAGCCCGCTACTACGGCGGTTGCGAGGTGGTCGATGAGGTGGAGAAGCTGGCCATCGAGCGCATTTGCAAACTTTATGGTGCCGAGTATGCCAACGTACAGCCTCACTCGGGCGCACAGGCCAATATGGCCGTATTCTTCGCCGTGATGAAGGCCGGTGATACGTTCCTGGGGCTTGACCTTTCGCACGGAGGTCACCTTTCGCACGGTTCGCCGGTGAACTTCTCGGGACAGTATTTCAAGGCCGTGGGTTACCAGCTCAACGAGGAGACCGGAATGATCGACTACGATCAGATGGAGGCGCTGGCCATGGAGTATAAGCCCAAACTGATCGTGGGTGGTGCTTCGGCCTATTCGCGTGAGTGGGACTACAAGCGTATGCGCGAGATTGCCGACAAGGTGGGTGCGTTGCTGATGATCGACATGGCTCACACGGCCGGTCTGATTGCGGCAGGTCTCTTGGAGAACCCCGTGAAGTATGCCCACATCGTCACCTCGACGACGCACAAGACCCTGCGCGGTCCGCGTGGCGGTATCATCCTTATGGGTAAGGATTTTGAGAAT
>CAYOEE010000006.1:0-2747 GCA_964402935.1 uncultured Alistipes sp.
TTCTTCGTACCGCCCAAGGAGCAGGGCAACCAAAAGGCTGCACTGATTATCGCACCATTGCAATTTTTAACTTTTAATTTTTAATTTTTAATTTTTTCCGTATCTTCGTAGAGTATAAACCTTAAAACTTAGCTACAAATGCAAAATAAAGTCAGCCAAGCCTTCGAAGAGCGCTTCGGAGCAGGGGCTACGCTCTACGCATCGCCCGGTCGCATCAACCTCATTGGCGAACATACCGACTACAACGGCGGCTATGTCTTTCCGGGAGCTGTCGATAAGGGAGTCGTAGCGGCCATCCGACCCAACCATACAGACCAAATTCACGTCGTAGCCCTCGACCTCCACGAGGAGGCCTCATTCGGCCTTCAGGAGGAGGATAAACCGACCGCCTCGTGGGCGCACTACATCTTTGGCGTAGCGCGCGAAATGCAGAAACGAGGCGCCACAATCGGTGGTTTTGATGCCGTCTTTTCGGGCAACGTTCCCCTGGGTGCCGGTATGTCTTCGTCGGCAGCGCTGGAATCGACCTTCGCTTTTGCACTCAACGAACTCAACCGTTGCGGTTTCGACCGCTTCGAGCTGGCCCGCATCGGCCAATCGACCGAGCACAACTACTGCGGCGTGAAGTGCGGCATCATGGATCAATTTGCCTCCGTCTTTGGCAAAAAGGGGTGTCTGATGCGCCTCGACTGCCGCTCGATGGAGTACGAGTACTACCCCTTCGATCCACAGGGATACAAGCTCGTCTTGTTGGACTCGCGCGTAAAGCACCAACTGACCGGTTCGCCCTACAACGATCGTCGCCTCTCGTGTGAGCGCGTGGCCAAGGAGCTCGGACAGGAGTTCCTGCGCGGTGCTACAATGGAGCAGCTGGATGCCGTCAAGGAGCAGATCTCGGAGGAGGACTACAAACGTGCCCGCTACATCATCGGTGAGGAGCGTCGCGTGCTGACGGTTTGCGAGGCGCTGGAGTGTGGCGACTACGAGACGGTGGGTCGCGCCATGTACGAGACGCATTGGGGTATGTCGAAGGACTACGAAGTTTCGTGCGAGGAGCTGGACTTCCTGGCCGAGGTGGCCGAGGCTGCCGGTGTTACCGGATCGCGCATCATGGGTGGCGGCTTTGGCGGTTGCACGATCAACCTCGTGAAGGAGGAGCTGTACGATTCGTTCATCGCCCGCGCCAAAGAGGAGTTCAACGCCCGCTACGGCCATGAGCCGATGGTCTATGAGGTGGTCATCTCCGATGGCTCGCGTCGTCTTTAGCTGTACACTATTCAACAAAAGCCACAATCATGAAACTTAAACGTATCTTTCTGACGCTCACGGCGTTTATCTGTGGTATGACTGTTTCGGCACAACCCATCGAGGTGCATGTAGCCGACCGCGCCACCAACCAACCGACCATCGCTCCCGAAATCTACGGTCAATTTGCCGAACACCTCGGATCGTGCATCTACGGCGGTCTGTGGGTCGGCAAGGAGAGCGACATTCCCAACGAGGAGGGTTATCGCACCGATGTGTTGGAGGCATTGAAGGCGTTGCAAGTCCCCGTGCTTCGTTGGCCGGGTGGTTGCTTTGCCGACGAGTACCATTGGCGCGACGGCATCGGCCCGCAGGAGAATCGTCCGCGCATGGTCAATTCGAATTGGGGCGGTACGGTCGAGGACAACTCGTTCGGTACGCACGAATTCCTGAATCTGTGCGAGAAGTTGGGCTGCGAGCCTTACATCAGCGGTAATGTCGGTTCAGGCTCGGTCGAGGAGCTAGCCAAGTGGGTCGAGTACATGACGGCCGAGAGTGGCCCGATGGCCGAGGAGCGCAAGAAAAACGGCCGCGAGAAGCCCTGGAAGGTGAAGTACCTCGGTGTAGGCAACGAGAGCTGGGGTTGCGGAGGTTCGATGCGCCCCGAGTACTATTCGGATCTCTATCGCCGCTACGCCACCTACTGCCGTAATTTCAACGGCAACCGCCTCTACAAAATCGCCAGTGGCGCTTCGGATTACGACTTCAATTGGACGGAGGTGCTGATGAAGCAGATCGGCCACCAGATGCACGGCCTTTCGCTCCACTACTACACCGTCAAGGGTTGGCAGGGCAGCAAAGGCTCGGCTACGGAGTTCTCGACCGACGACTACTATTGGACGCTGGGCAAGGCGCTCGAGATCGAGCCGGTGATCCGTCGCCACATTGCCCTGATGGACTCGGTGGATCCTGCGAAACGCATCGGTCTTTTGGTCGATGAGTGGGGCACCTGGTTCGATGTCGAGCCGGGAACGAATCCGGGTCACCTCTACCAGCAAAACACGATGCGCGATGCGATGGTCGCAGCGCTCACGTTCAACGTCTTCCATCGCTATGCCGATCGTATCTCGATGGCTAATATCGCCCAGATTGCCAACGTGTTGCAGTCGATGGTCTTAACGCGCGGTGACGAGATGGTGCTCACGCCCACCTACCACACCTTCTGGCTCTATCGTCCGCACCAAGGCGCCGAGTTCGTTCCGACGACCTGTTCGGCTTCGGCACGCGAGGTAACACCGACACGTTCCGTGCCTGAGGTGAGCGTCACGGCCTCGCGCGACCAGGAGGGCAAGCTCCACCTCTCGATCGTCAATCCCGAATTGGAGAAGGAGCCGACCCTGCGAATTTCGTTCGATCAGCTGAAGCCGACCTCGGTGACCGGCTCGATGCTGCGCAGTGATTCGATTGATGACTACAACGATTTCGGAGCAACGAATCGCGTG
>CAYOEE010000006.1:2847-22920 GCA_964402935.1 uncultured Alistipes sp.
CCCGCGAACATCACACCGCCAAGCAGCGCAATCGGCAACAGGGTACGCACCACACGTCGCCACGAGAGTTCGGCCAGGGGCAATGCCGCCACCATATTGACCAGCCAATCGAAGGCTGCCGAGGCAACCAGCGCCCACACCACCGCCTCGACCGAGTGGGGAATCGAACAGACAAAGGCAAGGGTCATAAAACCCTTCTTCAAGAACTCCAGGCGCAGAATCAACCGTCCCTCGGCCTTCACCTTCAAAACGTTGTAGGCCATCATGGCCAGGGGGGTAAAAAGCCCTGCCAGGCAGACCACCTCAAAGAGGGGCACGGTCGGCATCCACTGCTCACCCAGAAGCAGGGCAAAGAGGTCGTGCGCCACGGCCGCCATGCCGAGCATCACGGGGAAGATCACATAGGCCACCACCATCAACACCTGGCGGAAGCTCTCCGCGAATTTCGGCTGTTCGTGCGCAATCTTGGCCATGGCCGGGAAGGTCACCTGCTGCACGGACTGCATGGCCGACTGCACGGGCAGGTCTTTGAGTTTGATGGCCTGGTCGTAGTAGCCGAGCGTGGCATCGAGGTAGATTTTACCCAGCACAAGCTGAGGCACTTTATTATATACGGCCGTAATCAGGTCGGTCGTCATCAGACTCAGGCTGTAGGGAGCCATCCGTTGCAAGGCGTGCACCGAACCTCGTCCTGCGGGTTTCCAGCCACCCCACCGCCACAACAACAGCGTGCGCACCCCGATCAGCAGCACCTGTTGCCACACCAACGCCCACACACCCATGCCGGCATAGGCCAGCAGGACGGCGGCCGCCCCGCTCACGAGTTGCGCCATAAAGATCAATTTCGAGAGGCGGGCAAATTGGAATCGGCGCGTAAGCACCGTATGCTGAATCACGCCGAGAGCGTTGAGCGGGATCATCAAGAAGAAGACGGGAGCCGTCGTGCGCAGGATCGGCATGGCGTAGTAATCTGCGATCCAGGGGGTTGCAACAACCAGCAGAAGGTAGATCAGGAGCGAGGAGAGGATATTGAAGCCGAAAACCGACTGTAAATCACGTTGCGCAGCATCGCGCTTGCGGAGGAGCATCTGCGAAAAACCGCTATCGACCACCACCAGAGCGAAGGAGGCAATGGCCAGCAGAATCGCCACAACCTTCAGATCATCGGGCATTAAGAGGCGCAAGACCAAGACGCGCACCACAAACTGCACGAGGGCCGTCAGGATCTTCTCCCCCAGCGTCCACTCGGCACCTACGGCCACACGGCTCTTCAGCTCGCCCCCACCCGACATATTGCGCGGTATTAGTATTTTAACTTCAGCGCCTCGATACCCAGCTTATAGGAGTCGAGTCCGAAACCCATGATCGACCCCACGGCTACGGGAGCCAACATCGAGACATGGCGGAACTCCTCGCGGGCAAGGATCGAGGAGATATGTACCTCCACGACCGGAGTCGAGATAGCCGAGACGGCATCCCGAAGCGCCACCGAGGTGTGGGTATAACCGCCGGCATTGAAGACCACGCCCTGATACAGGCCTACCGATTGGTGCAGAGCATTGATCAACTCCCCTTCGACATTCGACTGAAAGAAGTCGAGCTGATCCTCCCGATAGTGGGCACGCAACTCCTCCAAAAACTCCTCGAAGCTTTTCGTTCCATAGACATCCGTATCGCGCCGTCCCTGCAAGTTGAGGTTCGGGCCGTTGAGAATCAGAATTTTCATAAGGCACAGTTTTATGTTACAAAGATATAAAATTTTTGTATCTTTGTATCATGTCGGGTGAATTTGAACTCATAGCCGCCATTCGGAAGATGGCCATGGAGCTTCCTGCAAACGATTTCGAGGGTATCGGTGACGATTGTGCCGTGCTGGAGATCGGAGGCGGAGAAGCGCTGGTCTTCACATCGGATGCCCTGTGCGAGGGGGTACACTTCCTGCGCGAGGCGCTCTCGGCCCGAGCGTTGGGTGACAAGGCGCTGGCTGTGAATCTGAGCGATGTAGCCGCAATGGGCGTCCGTCCCGTGGCGGTTTTGCTCTCGCTTTCGCTGCCCGATGACCTACCAACGGGTTGGGTCGAGGAGCTGATGGAGGGGTTTGTGGCGCTGGCAAAGAGGCACGACGTAGCCCTTATCGGGGGCGATACGACCCGCTCTACGAGTGGCGTTGTGCTCAACATTACCGCCATCGGGCGTGGTCCGCAACACCACATCAAGCGTCGCTGTGCGGGGCAGGCCGAGGATCGCATCCTCGTCACCGATCGCCTGGGAGCCTCGGCCGCAGGGCTGAAAGAGGTTTTGCAGGGTCGCTTCGACAGCTCCTTGGCCGCCATACATCACCACCCGACGCCCGAAGTCGAGGTGGGTGCATGGCTGGGAGCAAAGCCCGAAGTGCACGCCATGATGGACCTCTCGGACGGGTTGGCCTCCGACCTGAAACACATTCTCACAGCCTCGCACCTGGGTGCCGAGGTGGAACTGGAAGCCATCCCCGTGGCCGAAGGGGCTACGCGCATCGAGGCCCTCACCGGAGGCGAAGATTACAAGCTCCTGCTGAGTGTCGATCCCTCGGCTGCACAAACGCTCATGAAAGAGTTTGAGGCGATGTTCCACCGTCCGCTCTACGACATTGGCCGCCTCACGACGACCGAAGAGCTCGTCTGGCTCGAAAAGGGGCATCCGACGGAGCAAGAACTGAAAGGTTTTTGCCATTTCTAACCAAGAAAATTGTATATTTGCACCGCAAGCTACAACACAAGCATCATGAAAGATATTATCCAACTCAAAGATCGTCGCTTCAAGGTGATGATCACGGCCGAAGAGATCGACCGCGCCGTACAAGCCATAGCCGACCGCATCAACCAAGATTACGCCGCGTGCCAAACCCCCATCTTTTTGGGTGTACTGAATGGTTCGTTCATGTTCCTGAGCGACCTGATCAAGAAGGTTGATTTCGAGAACGAGATTTCGTTCGTCAAGCTCGCCTCCTACGAAGGGGTCTCCTCGACCGGCGCCGTGCGCGATTTGATCGGCCTGAATGGTTCGATCGAGGGACGTCATGTGGTGATCGTCGAGGACATCGTCGATACGGGCGAGAGCATCGAGCACATGATCAAACTCCTTAAGCAGCGCAATCCTGCTTCGGTGGAGGTCTGCACCCTCTTCTTCAAGCCCAACTCCTACAGCCGCACACACGAGATTAAGTACCGCGCCATGGAGATCGGCAACGAGTTTATCGTGGGCTACGGCCTGGATTACGACCAGGTGGGACGCTCGCTGAAAGATATCTATGTAGTGACCGAATAATGGCTTTTGAGCAGCATATCAACCTGCTGGACGAGGGACGAAAACTCCCCTTGGTGGAGGATTTCTACACGATCCAGGGCGAGGGCTTCCACAGCGGCAAGCCTGCCTATTTCATCCGTCTGGGCGGGTGCGATGTAGGATGTCGCTGGTGCGATGCCAAATATACCTGGAATCCGAAACTCTACCCGCCGACCGAGATCGAAACCGTCGTGGAGCGTGCCGCCTCCTTTCCGGCGCGCGCCATCGTGCTGACGGGTGGTGAACCGTTGCTCTATCCGCTCGATCCGTTGTGCGACGCCCTGCATGAGCGCGGTCTGGAGATCTTCCTCGAAACCTCGGGCTCGCACCCCTTCTCGGGTCGTTTCGACTGGGTATGCCTTTCGCCCAAACGCCAACAGCCCCCTCTCAAGGAGGCCTACCGCCAAGCCGACGAGCTGAAGGTGATCATCGAACGGGAGGAGGACTTCGCCTGGGCCGAGCAGAATGCCCGCGAGGTATCGAAGCGATGCCGTCTCTATCTCCAACCCGAATGGAGTCTTGCAGAGGAGATGATGCCGCTGATTGTGGAGTATGCCAAGGCACACCCCGCATGGAGCATCTCGATCCAAAGCCATAAATATATGCACATTCCCTAAACAGCGGCCGAGATGAAGATCGAATTTAAGCGCCGATTTTGGTTGATCACGACCGCCATCGTGGTGCTCTTTACGCTCTTTTTCGTCGGACAGAATCTGCTGCACGTCGTGGAGCTGAAGCGCGACATTGCCCACCTGAGGGAGGAGGAGGAGCGTTACCTCGAACGCATCGAGCGCGACAGCACGCTGGTCGAGCAATTGCGCCACGATGACTACCTCGAAGAGTATGCCCGCGAGCAATTCGGCATGCAACGCAACGACGAGGAGGTCTTTATTATTAAATAGGTGCGACCAAGAACACGAAAAGCTGTGATCCATGCGGGTCACAGCTTTTTGTGCATAATTTAACATAGAAAGGCGTAAAGGGCATAAAAGGCGAAAAAGGAACACTCCACTTTCAACTCTCAACTCTCAACTTTCAACTTTTAACTTTCAACTCTCAACTTCCGAAGGTAGATTGCGCAGCTGTTTTTAGGCACACTTCAAGGCGAAGCACGCAGCATACTTAGTGTATGTGAGCAGCTTCGCCTTGAAGTGTTACGCCAAAAAAGCACGCGAAGTACCCTCTAAAAAAGGGGCGTTCCGTTTTAGAACGCCCCTTCTATCAAGCTATCAGAAAGCGGAAAACGCATGGGATTTCAAGGCTTGCGACGGATGAGAAACCGCAGCATACTTAAGCGTATGTGAGGATTTCGAATCCGAGCGTAACGCAGAAATCACCGCGTTATACGCTTTCCCGATTATACCAAGCCCGAGAAGCCCATAAAGGCCATAGCCAGGATACCGGCCGTAATCAGAGCGATAGGCACACCCTTGAAGGCTGCGGGAACTTCCTCAAACTCGAGGCGCTCGCGGATACCGGCAAAGAGCACCAGTGCAAGGGCAAAGCCCAAGGCGGTCGAGGTCGAGTAAGCAACGCTCTGCATCAGCGTAAACTCCTTCTGGATCATCAGGATAGCCACACCCAGCACGGCGCAGTTGGTCGTAATGAGCGGCAGGAAGATACCCAGTGCCTGATACAACGAGGGCGACACCTTCTTCAGGATGATCTCCACCATCTGCACCAGCGCAGCGATCACCAAAATAAAGACGATCGTCTGCATATAACCGATGTTGAGCGGATTGAGGACATACTCCTGCAACGGCCAGCAAACCAAAGCCGTAAGAGCCATAACGAAAGTTACGGCAGCACCCATACCGAGCGAGGTCTCCACCTTCGACGATACGCCCAGGAAGGGGCAGATACCGAGGAACTGTGCCAGTACGACGTTATTAACGAAGATGGCACCAATGATGATTGCGAAATATGTAATCTCCATAACTACTTCTTGGCTAATTTGTTAAACAATACCATCAAGTAACCCAGCGTAAGGAAGCCACCCGGGGCGAGGACAAATACCAGCGGCATCACGTCGGCAACACCCAGCGAGAAACCGAAGATAGCGCCGCTACCCAGGATCTCACGCACAGCACCGATCACGGTCAGCGAGAGCGTAAAGCCCAAACCGATACCGACACCGTCCAAAGCCGAATCCAAAGCGTTGTTCTTCGATGCGAAGGCCTCGGCACGACCCAGGATGATGCAGTTCACCACAATCAGCGGGATAAACACGCCGAGCGAAGCATACAGCGCAGGTACGAAGGCCTCCATCAGCATCTGGATAATCGTCACGAACGAGGCGATCACAACGATAAAGGCGGGGATACGCACCTTATCGGGAATCAGGTTCTTGATGAGCGAGATCACGATGTTCGACATGATCAACACAGCCATCGTGGCAAAGCCCATACCCATACCGTTAGCGGCCGAGGTGGTCGTACCCAGCGTGGGGCACATACCCAACACCAACACGAATGTCGGGTTATTCTTCAGAATACCGCTCGTAATAATCTGCATCTTATTCATTTTGACCTCCTTCCTGAGCCTCAGGCTCCGTTTGTTCTGCATCCTCGGTCGTAGCCGTAGCACCCGAAACACCGTCCGGAGCATCCTGGCCCGTTACGTTCATCATCGCTATGCAAGCACGGTTCACAACGTCGAGGTAAGCACGCGAAGAGATCGTAGCTGCCGTCAGAGCATCTACCTCACCGCCATCCTTCTTCACCTTGAACGTACCCGTAGCCTCCTTGCCCTGTACGCCCGTGAGCAGCGGGTTGCCCGCGTCACACATCTTCGTACCCAGACCCGGCGTCTCGGCCTGCTGCAGCACATTTACATTGTTAATCGTACCATTGCTGAGGAAACCAACCATCAGCTTCACCTCACCGCTGAAGCCCTGCTTGGTCATCGTCTCCACGGCATAACCGACAACCTCCTCACCGTTCTTGGCCGTATAGACCTTGATCGGCATCTCGTCAATCGTCAGTTCCGTAGCCTCGGTAGCCTCAAATGCGGGCAGTACCTCACCCAAAGCGGCCTCCGTAGCGGCAGCCTTGGCGGCAGCGATCGGCTCTACGGTGATCATGTTCACAGCACCGACACCGGCCGATGCGATGAGCGTGATCGTGAAGAGCACGACTACCATATTAAAAAGTGTACTTTTCATCTCTTCATCCGTTTATTTCACGCCGAAGCGCTTGGGTTTCACATACTTGTTAATCAGGGGTACGCAGGCGTTCATGATCAGGATGGCGAACGACATACCCTCGGGATAAGCACCCCAGAGGCGGATCAGCATCGTAATCAGACCGATACCCACGGCGAAAATCACGCAACCCTTCGTCGTCATGGGCGACGTAGCGTAGTCCGTAGCCATGAAGATGGCACCGAGCATCGCACCACCGGCCAAAACGTGGAAGAGCGGGAACTGCCACAGCATAGCGGCATCACCACCACGCGTCAGAGCCACTACGAAAGCGAATACGGCCATCGTACCCAGCACCGTGACAGGGATGTGCCACGAAATCACCTTGCGCCACAGGAGGTAAACAAAACCTACCAAGAGGGCAATGGCAGCTACCTCACCCAGCGAACCGGGCATATTCCCCAGCAAGAGGTCCGTCATCGGAAGCGAACCGGCATCCGTACCGAACTTCACGGCAGCCAGCGGCGTAGCACCCGACAGGGCATCCAGCGCGTGGTTCTCGACCACGGGGAACGAGGTCATCTGCACGGGATAGGCAATGAGAAGGAATACACGACCTACGAGTGCGGGGTTGAAGGGGTTCTTACCCAGACCGCCGAAGGTCATCTTACCCACGGCAATCGCTACCAGCGCACCGATTACCACGATCCACCAGGGAATCGTAGCGGGGAGGTTAAAGGCCAAAAGGACACCCGTCACCACAGCCGACCAGTTCGAGATCGTGCAGGCACCCTTGACCACAAATTTCTGAATCAGGTACTCGAACAGCACGCACGAAGCAACCGAAAGTGCCGTTACGAAGAGTACGTTCAGGCCGAAGACCACGACAGACACTACCAGCGCGGGGATCAGGGCGATGACAACATCGCGCATGATCGAGGCCGTTGACTGGCTCGACTGCACATGAGGCGACGGCGAGACAATAAGTTTGTTAGCCATAGTTTATCTTCTGTTTTTCGTTTACTTTTTAGGTGCTTGTGCGGCCATGCGTGCGCGGATCAGACCCATGACGGTCTGCTTACCCAGGCGCACCCAATCCAACAGCGGCAGGTAGGCGGGGCAGGTCGATTGGCAGCAACCGCACTCGATGCACGAGGTGATCATCTGAGCTTCAACCTCCTCCCACTGGCGCTTCTTCGAGAGCTTCGAAAGCAGGTAAGGCTCCAGACCCATCGGGCAGGCCGAAACACACTTGGCGCACTTCATACACTGACCAATCTCCTTGCGCTCGGCATCCTTGCCGCTCATGATCGTAATACCCGAGCAACCCTTCGTCACGGGCGATGCGAGGTTGATCATCGCGCGACCCATCATCGGGCCACCGTTGATCACCTTACCGGCATCCTCCGGCAGGCCACCGGCAGCGTCGATCAGCGTCTGGATGGGCGTACCCATGCGCGTCAGGAGGTTCTTCGGCTCCTTCACGCCCTTACCCGTGAGGGTTACGACGCGCTCGATGAGCGGCATATTCTTCTGTACGGCACGGTAAACGGCATAGGTCGTCGAGGCGTTGCACACCACAGCACCCACGTCGATCGGCAGTGCGGGAGGAGGCGGAACCTGACGGCCCGTCACGGCAGCGATCAGCTGCTTCTCACCACCCTGCGGATACATCACCTTCAGGGGCTGAATCTCCACACCCTTGAACTTCTTGGCAAGCTCCGTGAGGTGAGCAATGGCATCGGGCTTGTTGTTCTCGATGCCGACGATGGCCTTCTCAACACCGATGGCCTTCATCAGAATCTCAACACCGACGAGCATCTCCTCGCCCAGCTCGAGCATCGTGCGATGGTCGGACGTGAGGTAAGGCTCGCACTCCACACCGTTGATGATCAGGCACTCGGCCTTCTTTCCGGGAGGAATCGAGAGTTTAACGTGCGTGGGGAAGGTAGCACCGCCCATACCGACGATACCGGCCTCCTTGATCTTGGCGATGATGGCGGCAGGCTCGAGCGTGCACTCACGCTTAAGCTCCGTCGAGCGGTCGATCGTCTCTACCCACTCGTCGCCCTCACGCTTGATCGTAATCATCATCTGGCGCTGACCCTGGCCGTTGGCAACCATATCCACCGACTCCACCGTACCCGAAATGGGGCTGTGGATGTTGGCCGACATGAAGCCCGTAGCCTCGGCGATGAGCTGGCCCGTGAGAACCTTATCACCCTTGGCTACCTTGGCCGTTGCGGGGGCACCGATATGTTGGCCGAGCGGAATCTGCACCACCTCGGGAAGAGGCAGCACCTCGATTGCCTTTGCGCGGCTCAGCTTATTTTCCTGCGGATGAACTCCGCCCATGGGAAATGTCTTCATATCTTGCGTTTTTCGTTTATTGACAACTTGATGGGATTAGCGCATGAACTTCAGGGGCTTCAGACCCGACTCCTTAAGTTCGACTACCGTACCCTCAACCGACTTGTCGGCCTTCGACTCCATCACGGCCTTCTTGGCGTTGAGGAGCATGAGCGGGTTCGTACCCGAAGCCTTCAGTTCAACCGTTGCAGGACCCGTCACGGCTTTCGGAGCAGCGGCAGCCGGAGCGGCAGCAGCGGCCTTCGGAGCAGCCTTCGGAGCCTTGGGCAGCGGATCCATGCCTACGAGCGTAATAGCACCCGTCGGGCACTCGTTCACGCACTTGCGGCACAACTTACACTTCTCGGGATCGATGTAGGCAATGTTGTTCTCGACCGTGATAGCACCGAAGGCGCAGACCTTCTCGCACTTACCACAAGCGATACAGCCGGCCTTGCAGGCCTTCACCACCGTAGCACCCTTGTCCTTCGAGACACACGAAACATAGACGGCACGGTTCTTCGGCCACTTCTTGCGCAACTCGATGATCGTCTTCGGGCAAGCCTTCACGCAAGCGCCGCAAGCCGTACACTTGTCGGCATCGACCTCCGGAAGCCCCGTCTCGGCATTCATCGTGATCGCTCCGAACGTACATACGTCGGCGCAATCGCCAAAGCCCAGACAGCCAAACGAGCAACCCGTCTCACCCGCATAGAGCGAAGCGGCTACAGCGCACGACTTGGCACCGTCAAACTGGTTGATGCGGGGACGCTTTGCGCACGTTCCGCCGCAACGGATCGTAGCCGTCTGCGGCTCTTTCTCGGCTGCCGTCTTACCCAGATAAGCGGCCACGGCTTTCATCGTGTCGCCACCACCCACGGGGCAGAACAGTGCGGAGATGTCATCGCGCGTTACAAGAGCCTCCGACAGACCACGGCAACCTGCGAAACCGCAACCACCGCAGTTAGCTCCGGGGAGCATCTTCTCCACCTCATCGATACGCGGATCCTCCTCTACCTTGAACTTCTGAGCCACGAAGTAGAGAATGACCGCCGAGAGGACACCTAACACACATAGTGTCAGGATTGTGTAAAATAATACCTCCATTTAATTGTTTGTTGTTATTGTGAAATGAATTGTTTGTTCAATCTTATCTTTCAGCAACCAGAGCGCCCCATAGTAAAGCGCCACAGCCGCCACCGTCACCAGTACGGCCATACCCTCGCTGAGTCCGAACACCTCCGTTGAGAGGATCAACGCCGCAAGCAACACCACCAGTGCGCCACCGTAAGCTACCGCCACGGCCTTCATGCCGATTCGCTGTTTCACGCCCACCAGCACCTCATCACCGGCCTTATACTGTGCCCAATCGGCCGTATAGACCTCCA
Source organism: uncultured Alistipes sp. (assembly GCA_964402935.1). Classification (GTDB taxonomy): domain Bacteria; phylum Bacteroidota; class Bacteroidia; order Bacteroidales; family Rikenellaceae; genus Alistipes. Next base: position 13,051 of record CAYOEE010000006.1, read on the forward strand.
CAACCTTCTCCGCCGCCTCGGCCAATCCGCAAGCCTGCTTCGCAGCACACGAGCCACACGCACTGCGCGAGGTGATGCGTACCACCACCTTGCCCTTCTCCGCGTGATCGACCGTTCCGCTATGTTGAATCTCCTTGGCCATTTTTGCAGTTGAAAGTTGAAAGTTGAAAGTTGAAAGTTTCTTCTCTTATCCTCTCTCCTCTTTGCTCTTTGCTCTCTCCTCTTTGCTCTCTCCTCTTTGCTCTCTCCTCTTTGCTCTCTCCTCTTCTTAATCGCCGTACTTGTTTGTCAGCGGCATCAGACGTTCGTGACCGAAGGCACAGGTCGAAAGACGCAACACGGGCGGGAACTGATAACGCTTCTTCTCGTTGCGCATGATCATCGCGTGAATCTTCTCCACGACCTCCGAGTCAAAGCCCGCATTGATGATCTCCTCGCGGTGCTGGCTCTCCTCGATCATGCGGTAGAGAATCGCATCCACCACCTCGTAAGGGGGCAGGATGTCGCTATCCTTCTGACCGATGTGCAGCTCCGACGAAGGCTCCTTGGCCAGGATGTTCTCCGGAATCACATCACCGTGCAACGTATTGATATAGCGCGCAATGTCGTACATCTCGCTCTTGTAGATATCGCCCGTCGGGCTGAAAGCACCGGCCGTATCGCCATAGAGGGTACAAAGACCCAGTGCATTCTCACTCTTGTTCGACGAGTTGAGCAACATATAGCCCGTCTTGTTTTGCAGGGCCATCAACAGGATGGTGCGGATACGGGTCTGGATATTCTCCTCCGTAAAGTCGAACTCCGTACCGCCGATGACGGGTTTCAACGTATCGAGCACCGAATCATAGATCTCTGCAATGGGAATCACGTTGTAGCTGATCCCCAGCCCCTCGGCCAGCTCCTTGGCATCCTCGACCGACATATCGGGCGAGAAGGGCGAGGGCATCAACAGGGCGTGCACGTTCTCCTTACCCAGCGCCTCGACTGCCATGCAGGCCACCACAGCCGAGTCGATACCGCCCGAAAGACCCACGCAGGCCTTCGTGTAGCCGTTCTTGAGGTAGTAGTCCTTCAGACCCATCACCGCAGCACGATAGACCAGCGTCGTGCGGTTCAGGCTCTCGGGAATCTCGATAGCGGGATTCTCGGCCTCGGTATCGTAAACGGCAAAGTCCTCCTCGAAGCTCTTCATCAGGAGCGTCATCTCGCCCTTGGTATTAAATACACCCGACGTACCGTCATATACGATCTCGGTCGAGCCACCCACCTGGTTGATCAGCACCAGTTCACGTCCCTCGACAAAGGCGAGGTTGCGCATCGTCTCATAGCGGTAGGAGAGGCTGCCACGGCTGTATTTGCGGGCGTTGATCGAGAGGATCACCTCGGCCGAGCGGTCGAACTCCGAAGCACGACGCAGGTCGTCGCCCACGACAATAATGCACTTATGACCGCGGATGGTGACACACTCGAAGCCCTTGGCCGAGTTCAGGAAACCCATCTCGCGGCGTGCCGAAATGTGGTGCTTGCCCACGGTGTGGGTGATCTCGCCCTGCTCAATAACCACAGCGGCGCTGATCGTACCGTCGGCCGTCAATACCGGCGAGCCGACCACGGCAGCGATGCCGTAGCAATGCGAGGCAATCGTATCGAGCGCCTCTTCGCAAAGTTCGAGGAAGGTGGTTTTACGCAACAGATCGAAGGCGGGGGTACCACTCACTGCCTGCTCGGCAAAGAGGACCACATCGGCACCTTCGGTTTTGGCTTTTTGGATGGCATCGACAATCTTTTGGGTATTGCCCTCAATATCGCCGATGGTATAATTTAACTGGGCCAGCGCAATTTTCATGGTGGAAACAGTTTAGTGTAGTTCGGTTGATAACTTCGCAAAGTTAGCGTTTTATTTGCAAAGTCGGAAATAAAACGACCTTTAATCTACGATTAAAAGCGCTTTTTTACCTCCCCTTGCGCCAAAAAGAGTGCGAGCCGGAGCATTTTTGCTCCGGCTCGCCACTTTCTTCCATCTCGAAACTATTCGATCGTCTCCTCGGGATCCGACACAAGGATGCGACCGCAATACTCGCAGATGATGATCTTCTTGCCCTGACGGATGTCGGCCTGACGCTGGGGCGGGATGTGGTTGAAGCAACCACCGCACGCGTCGCGCTTCACGGTTACGACCGCCATACCGTTACGCACATTGCGACGGATACGGTTGTAAGCCACCAGCAGACGCTCGTCAATCTTCGACTTTGCCTCATCGGCCTGCGCCTCGTACTCGGCAACCTGGGGAGCCGTCTCGGCCTCGATGCCGTCCAGCTCGTCGCGCTTGAGTTTGAGGTCGGCACCACGCTCCGCAGCTACCGCCTCGGCCTCCTCCAGCTGGAGCTTCTTGCCCTTCATGGCACCGGCATACTCCTTCAGACGCTTCTCAGCCAGCTCGATCTCAAGCTCCTGATACTCAATCTCCTTCGTAATTGCATCGAACTCGCGGTTGTTGCGCACGTTGTTCTGCTGCTCCTTGTAGTTGCCGATCATGATCTTAGCCTGATCAACCTCGCGCTTGCGCTGATTGGTCAGGGCTTTCAGCTCCTCGATCTCGGCATTGATGTTGTCGATACGAGTCTGCAAACCGGCCATCTCATCCTCGAGGTCTTGCACCTCCAGGGGCAGCTCGCCCTTCACTTTGTTGATCGCGTCGATCTTGCTGTCGATCTTCTGCAACTCGTAGAGTGCCATGATCTTCTCCTGCATCGAATAATCTACTTCGGCAGTCTTCTTCTGTGTAGCCATCTATGTTGTGTTTTTATTGTTGTCTAAACCAGGTATTGGATCGGATTACGCGTAGCGTTGCTCCTCAAGACCGCAAAGGTACATAATTTTTTTGATAAAATATCAAATAAAATTTCAATTGCGCAGTATTCGCTCTCAAAATGTCCCACATCGGCCACCGTAAGTCCCCCTTCGGGCGTCATGAAGTCGTTATATTTCAGATCGGCTGTGATATAGAGATCGGCTCCGGCACGCTGCGCCAGCGGAATCATCGAACCGCCCGATCCGGTGCAGATTGCCACGCGACGCACACACTCGGAGGCGATGCGGCTGTGGCGAATGCACTTGCAATTCAGAGTTTTGAGCACTCGTTGCAGGTACTCCTCGGTCTTCACGGGCACCGGCAACTCCCCCACCACGCCAAAACCGACCCCCTCGAGGCGATCGGAGGGTTCGAGCAGGGTGCAGTTTTCGACCCCCAGCATGGCCGCCAGGCGGTAGCTCATCCCTTCGGGGGCGCTGTCGAGATTCGTATGGCAGGCATAGAGGGCGATACCGTGACGAATCGCCTCCTCGACACACCGTTCGACGCAGGAGGCCGAGTTGAGCCGTTTGAGGGGATGGAAAATAATCGGATGGTGTGTAATTACAAGGCCGCAACCCCGCTCCACGGCCTCGCGGATGACCTCCTCGGTCACATCCACGGCCAGGAGCACGGCCTCAACTTCGTCATCGGGCCGTCCCACCACAAGCCCTGCATTGTCATAGGAGGCTTGCCAGGCGAGCGGAGCGAAGGATTCGATGAGGGAGGTTATTTCATGGATTTTCATAGGCGGAAAAGATTAAAAGGCGGAAAGGGCAAAAAAATAGATAGGACGCGTATTTTTCATTTTAGGCGAGGAGATTTTGCGCTGACGGCCGTTCGGCTTGGATGGGCTGTACAAAGCGTACCGCCCATTCAAGACGGACAAGGAAGCGCGAAATATCCCGCATAAAATGGAAAATCAAAAGAGGGATTGCTCGTAAAAAGCAAACAACTCCTTCGTCTCCGGATCACTCTTCTTCTTGCGGGGACGACGCACTTTGGGCTTTTCGGCCTTGGGCTCGGCAGGCTCTTCGGTAAATTTCACGACCACGGGTTGCTCCTTTTGAGGGGCAGCAACCGGCTCGGAGGTCTGCTCCAAGGTCTCCTCCACGGCAATCGCATCGCCCTCCAGCTTGAGATCTTCGCGCACCTCAACCAGGAGAGAACGAATCCTCTGCAAGCGCTCCATAAGCTGGGCATTGCGTGCCACAGTACCCTCCTTGCGCTGCTCGCGCAAAGCCTTCTTGGCACCATCAATCGTCATGCCGCGCTCCTTGACCAGGTGGTAGATCGTCTTGAGTTGCTCGACATCCTGGGGCGAATAGAGGCGGTTGCCCTTCTTGTTACGTTTGGGTTTCAGGGTCGGAAATTGCTCCTCCCAATAGCGCAGCAAAGAGGGTTTCACGTCGAACAGCTCGCTCACCTCGCCCATCGAGTATAAGAGTTTTTCTGCCATAATCGTATATCGTTTAATCGTTTTTCAAAATTCGCAACACGCTCGGATAGAGGTTATTCACACGGTTTCCGATACGCTTCGCGAAGCCCATCGGGAGGTCGTCATAAACCACCAGATTCAGCCCCTCGGTGAAGCGATCGACCGCCACCTCCTGCCGTCTGAGGTAGCCGAGCGCCTCCTCGCGCGAAAGCGCGGCCACGGCCACCGCATCGCGGTTCAGCCCCACAAAGTGCGCCAGCGCCTGATCGGGTTTCAGCTTCCCCTTGAAGAGCTGCCCCATCGCCACGCCGGAGTAGATCACACTCACCTGCTCCGAGAGGCGCTTCACGGCCTCGGCCTGCTCCTTATACCAGGCGTAGCAGGTCTCGCCGGCCATGCCCAACTGCATCCGCCCCGGCTCTCGAAGCCATCTGCGCAGCTCCTCACCCGAAGGTTTATCCACCGCCCCGATGACCGAGCGCTTGGCCTTGGCAAGACGCCCATTCTCAACCTCCTCGCTCTTCCGAGCCACCGCGGCAAAGAAGCCCTCGCCAACGGCTCTATGGGGCATAAAGCGGAAGGTTTGAAACGCCCCAACACGCCCCGCGACAACACCCCAGGCGGGATCAACGCACACCTCATCGGCCGTCTCTACCTCGTCGGAATATTGCGCCAAAAAGCGCTCCAGCGTCCCCTCATCCTCCTCGCGGTTGAAGGTGCAGGTGCTATATATTAAGGTACCGCCCGCGCGTAAAGCTCGCCAGGCCTGCTCCAAAATCGCATCCTGGCGCTCGGCGCAGAGGCGTACATTCTGCTCGCTCCACTCCCGTCGCGCCTCCTCGTCCTTGCGGAACATTCCTTCGCCCGAGCAGGGAGCATCGACCGCCACGACATCGTACCAACACTCCATGCGGGCAGCCATCGCAGCATCGCCACACGTCACGGCCACATTGCCAAGCCCCCACTTACGGACATTGTCGGCCAAGATCTGCACCCGCTTACGGTCAATCTCGTTGGCTACGACCAACCCTTCCGACCCCACCTTCGAGGCGTAGAGGGTCGTCTTACCACCCGGGGCGGCACAAAGATCCAAAATCCTCATGCCGCGACAAGCAGTCGGCAACAACCGCCCGACAAACTGCGACGAGGCCTCCTGCACATAGTATGCGCCCCCATGAAAGGCCGGATCGAGCGTAAAGGAGGGACGTTCGGCCAGGTAGCGCCCCTCCTCACTCCAAGGAATCGGCTCCATCTTCGGCCACACGCACCCCGCTCCACGCAACGGATGCAGACGCACCGAGGTCGGTTGCACACCGCCGAGCGCCTCACAAAGCCGCTCGGCCTCCTCCACACCCAACTGTTGGCGGATACGCTCCGTAAATCGCGGTGGCAGCTGCATCGTTAGAAGAGTTTCTTCTGCACATCGAGGCGATCCACCTCGGCACAAATACGTTCAAAGACCGACGGATCGGCCACAAAATCCTCCGTATCCTTCTCCACAACCAGCACGCGACCCTCGTAAAGCTCGTCGATCCACTTGTTGTACTTCTTATTCAGGCGCTCAAGGTACGCTACGTCGATGTTCATCTCGTAGTCGCGCCCGCGCTTATGAATCTGCTTGACGAGGGTCGGCACGCTCGCCTTGAGGTAGATCAGCAGGTCGGGCTTCTGCACCAGGTTCGTCACCAGGCGGAAGATCTGCATATAGGTCTCAATGTCGCGCGTGGACATGAGGCCCATCTCATGCAGGTTGCCTGCGAAGATGTGGGCATCCTCGTAGATCGTGCGATCCTGAATGATGTGCAGGTCGGTATTCTCAGCCAGCATGGCCATCGTCTGCTCGATGCGACTGGCCAAAAAGCGGGTCTGAAGGTTAAACGACCAGCGGTGCATATCCTCGTAGAAATCGCCCAGGTAGGGGTTGTCGATATTCTCCAGGTAGGCCTTAGCGCCGTAGCGTTCGGTCAGCATCTCGGTCAGCGTGGTCTTGCCGCTGCCGATATTACCAGCAATTGCAATATACATGGTTCTATCTGTTATTTTTTCTTGGCTTGGTTCCGCAGTTCGTGCAGTTCGTCGGCAATGCGACGATCGGGCACGAGGCGGGGTACTTTGTTCTTACGACGACTCTTGAGCCACTCGAGGAAAAATCCGCGCTCGACCAGGGTCAGTCGCTGGCGCTCGATCGTCGAGTGACGCTTGGCATCGTAGTCCGAGTTGGCGGCTCGCAACGCCTTGTCCAGCTCCTCGGCGAAGTGCTCCACCGAGTCCGGCTCGGTATCAAACTCCACAATCCACTCGTGGGCGCCCTGCTTCTCGAGCGACATATAGCAGGGGGCTACCGTATATTCATTGACCACGGCACCCGTCTTTCGGCACGCCTCGACCAGCGCGCGATCGGCATTCTCGACAATCAGCTCCTCGCCGAAGGCGTTGATGTATTGGCGCGTGCGCCCTGCGAAACGGATGCGGTAGGGGTCGGTCGAGGTAAAGGTTACCGTATCGCCGATCTCGTAACGCCACAGGCCGTTGTCCGAGGTAATGAGCATGGCGTAGGTCTTGCCACACTCGACCCCCTCGAGCGGCACAATCTCGTCCCCGTCACGGAATTCGAAGTAAGTGCCGTAGTCGAGCATCAGGAGCATATCATCCCGCGCCGGATCATCGGCCGCCGCAAAGAAACCCTCCGAGGCGTTGTAGGTCTCCATATAGTGCATCGCGTCCGAGGGGATGAGTTCGTGGTAGGCGCGCCGATAGGGCGTAAACTCCACGCCTCCGTGCAGGAAAAGCTCCATATCGGGCCACACCTCCAGCAAATTCTTTTTCCCCGTGCGCTCCAACACACGACGCATCAGCTCCAGGTTCCACGACGGCACACCGGCAAAGGCGGTGATGCGCTGCGAGGCACACTCCTCGGCAATGCGGTCGATCTTCTGCTCGAAGTCGGGCATCAGGGCCGTCGCGGTTTTCGGGGCTCGCATCGACATTCCCCAGCGGGCCGTCTCGTGCAACAGGATGGCTGAGAGGTCACCCACCAGATTACCCTCCTCCTCGAAGCAGGTGCCACCCAGCGTCAGCGTGCGCCCCTCGAGCAGCCGCGAGGCGGGAAAGGCATCCAGGTAGAGCGCCACCACATCGCGCATACCGAGCGTATGGTTCCACAAAATCGAGTGGCGCGTGATGGGGATGTACTTGCTGCGGTCGGAGGTCGTACCCGACGAACGCGCATAGAAATCGACCCGCCCGGGGGTAGTCACCGACCGCTCGCCGCGAAACATCCGCTCGACATAAGGTTTGAAGGCCTCGTAGTCGAAAGCCGGCACTTGGCGGGCAAAATCCTCGGCCGTGTGGATGCGATCCAGGCCGTAGTCCCGACCCAAGGCGCACTTCCGACCCGCAGCCAGGCGAGCCTTCAGCTGAGCCTGCTGCACCTCGATCGGATGCCGACGAAAGCGGTCGATCCGACGCAGGCGGTAGTCCAGGTAAAGACGGAATATTTTGCTCGTTATCGACATCGGTTTTGTGTGTTAGTTAAAGTAGTAGCCCACCTTTCCGACCGAAGCCGGCATCGAGAAGACCACCACGCGGTCGTAGGGGTTGATCTCCATGCCACCCTCGGCAATGAAGACCTTATCGCCTCGCACGATACCGCCCAGGATGACATCCTTCGGCAGATCGAGGTCGCGGATACGCGCCTTCGTGGCGGGCGAGTTGGGTTTGACGATGAACTCCAGCACCTCGGCATCGCTTCCCGTGAGGCACTTGATGGCCTGCACGTCGGTGGACATCGTGAAGCGGAAGATATTGGAGGCCGTCACGAGTTTCTTGTTGATGATCGTGTCGATACCCATCGACTCGGCCAGGTTGATATAGTTCAGGTTCTCGACCTCGGCAATGACCTTCTTCACGCCCATGCGTTTGGCCAGCATCGCGGCCAGGATATTGGTTTCACTGCGCCCCGTCACGGCCACAAAGGCGTCCATGTTCGAAAGACCCTCTTCGAGCATCGCCTCCGTATTGCGTCCATCCTCGTTGATGATGAGCGTCTTATCCAGCAACTCAGCCAGGCGGTAAGCCTTCTCCGAGTTGTAGTCGATCAACTTGATGTTGATCTCGTTTTGAAGCTCCATGGCCACCCGCACACCAATGCGCGAGCCACCCAGAATCATCATATTCTTCACGGCAATGCTCTTCTGCCCCGAAAGTTCCATCACCTGCTCGATGGCATCCTGTCGTGCAATGATGTAGGCCACGTCCCCCTCGATGAAGCGCTCCTCATCGTCGGGAATAATCGTCTGTCCGTCTCGAGAAATGGCCACCGTGCGGTAGGTCAGGTGCTCCCCCTCGGTGCGACCCGTCGGGGGCTGACCGATGAGGGGCGAGGTGGCCTCCAGGTGGAAGACCGCCAACGAGAGTTTGCCGCTCGAAAAATCGACATATTCGGTCGTCGAGGTGTGCCCCAGGAGGTTGATCACCTCACGCGCCGCGATCTTCTCGGGATAGAAGAGGTAGTCGATACCCATGTCGATGAACATCTCCTTGTTGTTCGGCTCGAGGTACTCGTTGTTGTCGATGCGGGCAATGGACTTCTTGGCACCGAGCTTCTTGGCCAACATCGCAGCCACGATGTTGTCATTCTCCTCATGGTTCACGGCAATGAAGAGATCCGAGCGACGCACCGCAGCACGACGCAACGTAGCCAGCGTGGTCGAATCCCCCTCCACGGTGATCACATCGGCCAACGAGGCAACCTCCGAGAGGAGCTTCGGATCGCTGTCCACGACGGTGATGTCGTGACCGTTTCCGCTCAACATCTTGGCAAGATGGCTGCCCATCTCACCGGCTCCGGCAATGACGATTTTCATAGCTTCAGTTTTTTAGCAAAATGCGCAAAGGGCATAAAAGGCACAAAGGGCGTAAAAAGACCTTCTTCACATACCTCCCGGAAGTCGATAACGGCGGGGGGGGGTCAAAGCCTCACCACGACCTCTCGGAAGACGATTGCGAGTGGCTTTTCAAGGCTCACCATCACGGCTCCCGAAAGTCGATAACGGCGGGGATTTCAAGGCTTGCGATGCTTGGCAATGCAGAGCATACTTTTCGTATGTGAGCAATTGCCAAGCGAGCGTAACGCAGAAATCACCCCGTTTGCGACTTCCCACGCCAACCCAAGGCAACATTTTTGCATTTTAACCTACAAATGTATAAATTTGCAGCGGAAAGCACAAATTTATACTCTAAAAAAAGAAGAAAAAGATGCCGAGCTGGGTAATGGTGGTAGGAATTTCGATTGTAGCAGTCGGATTGTTTGTGTTGGGAATGTCGCTCACGCTGATGATCAAGGGTCATCACATCGACTCGGAGATCTCGACGAACAAGAATATGCAGAAGCTGGGGATCAAATGCGCCGTGCAGGAGACCCGCGAGATGGACGGTACGGCCGCCTGCTCGGAGGATGCCTCACCCCTCGAGGTGTGTTCGGGCAACTGCGGAGCTTGCGACATTGAAGAGAAAAGAGGATAGGGCGAAGAGGAAAGAGATAACTTTGCGATTAAGCCGAGCGCAGAGGCTGCTTGCAGAC